>JBDUBI010000097.1:0-8071 GCA_040004225.1 Acidobacteriota bacterium | reverse complement strand
GCGACCGCCTCGACCCTCTTCGCCAGGCCGAAGTCGAGGATCTTCAAGTGCCCGTCTTTCGTGACGAACAGGTTCTCGGGCTTCAAGTCCCGATGCACGATCCCTCTCTCGTGGGCCGCCGACAGGCCTCGGGCGATTTGCAGCGCGTAATCCACGGCCTGCTTCCGGGAGAGGGGCCCCGCATTCAGCTCGCCTCGCAGGGTCTCTCCTTCCAGAAGCTCCGTGACGGCGAAGGACGTTCCGTCGTGGGTCCCGAAGTCGAAGATCGCGAGAATGTTGGGATGCGAGAGCGCCGCGACGGCCTTCGCCTCTCGCTCGAAACGCGCCAGCGCTTCCCGATCGGCCGCCAGGGACTGAGGGAGAACCTTGATCGCCACGTCGCGATCGAGCTTCCTGTCCCGCGCCCTGTAGACCTCCCCCATCCCACCCGCGCCCAGAGGAGCGACGATCTCGTAAGGCCCGAGACGCTGGCCAACCGCGAGCGGCATCTTGTGCGCCGAGTCTATCCGGCGGTCCTCCGTCCCGATCCGCCCTCGTAACACACTCGCGTCAGCGTCAGCCCACACGCGGCGGCTTTGGGCGCCAGCAGCGCCCGGTTGCCGGTGGCGAGAAGCTCCGCGATTCGATCCGGAGGCGCTTTTCCGCGGCCGACATGGGCCAGCACTCCGCAGATCGAACGGACCATCCCGCGCAGGAACGCGTCTCCGCGGATGAGGACCCGGATCTCGTCACCGCGCTCCTCGACGTCCGCCAGGTGAATGCGCCGGATGCCGACCTCTTTCCCCGATCCCCTGACCCCGAAGATCGAAAAATCTTTTTGTCCGGCCAGAGCCGCGGCGGCGGCCCCCATCGGCGCCGCGTCGGCGCTCCCGGCGATCGGCGCCACGAAGAGCGCGTCTTTCGGCGGGATGACGGAAGCGCGGCTCCAGCGGTAGCGGTACTCCTTCCACGCCGCGTCCCGCCTCGAGAGAAATCCTTCCGCCGCGGGCGCCACATCGAGCACCCGGACATCCCAGGGCAGAAGCGCATTGACGCCCTCGCGGATGCGGAGCGGCTCGCGAGGCGTCCAGAGATCGAAGTGAATGACCTGTCCCTCCGCGTGAACCCCCGAGTCCGTGCGGCCGGCGGCGTGCACGCGGACAGGGCCCTCGCCGGCGAAAACGGCGATGGCGGTCTCGAGAACCGCCTGGACGGTGCGATTCGCGTTCTCCTGAAACTGGAATCCCTTGAACCACGTGCCCACGTAGGCGACGGTGGCCCGGTAGCGATAAACGGAGCGGCTCACGCGGGACCGGGGACCGTCTGACGGCTTCGCCGGAGCGACCAGGCGAGCAGCGCCGAGAACGGCGCGTACTCGAGCGCATACACCGCGGCGGGAGGGACCCCCGACGTTCGATACAGAAGCGCGTACGCGAGCGGAGCGGCGCCCGCGAGCCAGAGAAACGCGGGCTCCCGCCGCGCGGCCGCGAAGGGCAGCACCCAGAGCAGGTACCAGGGGTGAAGCGTCGGAGAAAGGAGCAGCAGCGCTCCCACCGAGGCGAGGACGGCGTTCCAGAGGTCCGTCACCCGCCAGGCGATCATGACCAGAAGGAGGGCGAGCGCGACACCGAGGAACGCGCGCGCGAAAAACGCGGAGTAAAAATAGGGGAATACGCGGGCTGTCCAGGCCGGATCGTGATGCCGCGACTTCCACCCGAGAAAGGCCTCTTTCGTCCGCGCTGGCATCCGCGCGCCCTCCATCGCCGCGAACACCGCCGGGTACGCAACCGAGTTGAACTCCCACCGAGTCGCGTACTGGTCCAGCCCCCCCGCCGGAGAGGTTCCGAGGCGGGCGGCGGCCGCCCAGAGGACGAAGACGGCGGCGCCGGAGGCCAGGATGGTGCGCCACCCGCCCCGCCGCGCGAGCGGGAGCGCGGCCGCCGCGGAAACGTATTTGCACAGCGCGGAGAGGGCAAGCCCGAGACCCGCCGACCCGCCGCGTCCTCTCACGGCATGCAGCACGGACGCGACGAGCAGGGCCACCCCCAGCGAGTCCAGGTGCCCCTGCCCGGCGGTCTCGGTGATGGGAAGCGGGTGGAAGGCATAGAGCGCCGCGGCCCAGGCGCCCGCGGGGAGACCGGACCCGGCGAGAAGCGCGACCACGGCCACGTCGGCCGCGGCGAAAAAACCCTTCAGCAGGAAAGGCGCCTTCGCGGTGCCGAACGCGCGAAAGACTGCCTGGGCCGCCGGCGGGTACACGGTCCGGATGTCCCGGTGGGCGACGCGTGCGTTCAACCGAGGGTCGAGCCCCGAGACCGCCGGGTCTCCCGGCGCGTGGGCCCACGGCGAGATCCCCGCACGGGAGACGCCGCCGTCCCACAGGTATCGCCAGAGGTCGTCGGAAAGATCCGGCGGCCGGAAAAGAAGGGTCAGGCGGAAAGCGGCCGCGCAGAGAAGAAGGAAAGAAGGGCCCGATCCGGATAAACTCCGGGCCGCCATGAGGGCGACGACCGTGCCCGCCAGGAAGAGAGAAAGGTACGCCAGCAGATGAACCCGCGCGTCAGGCAGAAAAACGAATCCCAGGGCGACAGCCTCGCCGGCGCAAAACAGCGCCCAACGGGCTGACGCGCGCGCGCGGAAGACCGACTGATGACGTCCCACACCGCGGAAATCGCCACGCTCGCCGTTTATTACTTCGTCCTTGGCGTGCTCGCCGTCTATGGCGCCCACCGGATTCTGATGGTCCGCCTCTATTACCGCCATCGCCTCGACGACCCCCGTCCGATGGGCGAGCTGGCGACTCTTCCGCGCGTCACGGTCCAGCTTCCGATCTACAACGAAGTCTACGTCGTGGACCGGTTGATCGACGCCGCCGCCGAAATCGACTATCCGCGAAACCTCCTCGAAATCCAGGTCCTGGACGACTCGACGGACGAAACATCCGAGCTCGCCGCGAGGGCGGTGGAGCGCCATCGCGCGCGGGGCATCGACATCGTCCACATGCGACGCGCGACCCGGGACGGGTTCAAGGCCGGCGCTCTTCGGGCGGGCCTCGCGACGGCGAAGGGGGAGTTTCTCGCCATTTTCGACGCCGACTTCGTCCCGACTCCCGGCGTTCTGCGCCAGTCGCTCGAATATTTCTCGGACCCCGGGATCGGCATGGTCCAGGCCCGCTGGGACCATTTGAATCGAGAGTATTCCCTCCTAACGCGGATCCAGTCGATTTTTTTGGACGGTCACTTCGTCATCGAACACACCGCGCGCCATCGCTCCGGGCGCTTCTTCAACTTCAACGGGACGGCGGGCATCTGGCGGCGCAGGTGCATCGAAGAGGCGGGCTCCTGGGAATCCGACACGCTGACCGAGGATCTGGACATTTCCTACCGCGCGCAGCTCGCCGGGTGGAAATTCGTCTATCTGAAGGACCTCGTCGTTCCCGCCGAAGTTCCCGTCGACATGAATGGCTTCAAATCGCAGCAGCATCGCTGGACCAAGGGCTCGATCCAAACCGCGAAGAAGCTTCTGCCGGAGATCTTTCGCAGCCGGCATCCCTGGTGGGTCAAGCTCGAGGCCTTTTTTCATCTGACGAACAACCTGTCGTATCTGTTCGTGGTCATCCTGGCCCTCCTGATCGTTCCCGCAATCGTCATCCGGGAGCGGATCGGCTGGCAGCGGCTCGCCATCGTCGACTTCCCGCTTTTCTTCGGCGCCACCTTTTCTTTCATCGCCTTCTACATCTCCTCCCAGAGAGAGATCGGCCGCGACTGGAGGCCCACCGTCAGGTGCATGCCTTTTCTGATGTCGCTCGGGATCGGGCTTTCCTTAAACAACCTGCACGCGGTCCTCGAAGGGCTGTTCGACCGGAAGAGCGAATTCACCCGGACGCCGAAGTATTCGATCGAGGGCGGCTCCGGCGAATGGCGCACGAAGAAATACCGGTCGCGCGGAAACGCGTCCCTCGTCGGCGAGATCCTCCTGGCCGGCTATTTCCTGGCGGCCACGATCTTCGCCGCCGTCCAGAATTACTGGGTAGGCGTTCCGTTCCTCCTCGTGTTCTTCAACGGCTTCGCGTACACAGCCGCGCTTTCCCTTCATTCCGGAAACCGCGGGCGAGGGTTCTCGCTCGGCTCCTCCCCCGGTCCGGCGCAGCCCGTCGCCGAGGCGTGAGCGGGACCCGCTTCTCAGGCCCGCGGCCTTTTCCGACCCGCGCCCGAGGATCGAGCGCTTCCCTCCGCTTCGCGCGCAACGGGGCTTCGGCCCGGCCCGCGACTTCCTCCCGATCGAGAGCGTAATTACTCCGTGGCCCTGATGACCGACCCCGTCTGCGGAATGGCTGTCGAACCGGCGCGCGCCCCGGCGAAACGGCGTCACGGCGGCCGGGAGTTTTTCTTTTGCGCGCCCGGGTGCGCGGTGCGTTTCGACAAGGATCCCGCCGGATTCGCCAGCGGCACGCGCGGAAGGGAGCCGATGACGTCCTCCCCCCCATCCCCGTTCCTGCGGCCGGGGAAGACTCTTCCCCTCTTCGGCGCTCCCGCCAGCAGAAAGTCGGCCGGGGCGACCGTTCCCGCCAGCTCGCCGCCCCCCCTTCCGCGGATGCCCCGACGCGAGCGCGGGGAAACGCTCACGTTGTCACTCGACGGAATGCACTGCGCCTCGTGCGTCTCCACGATCGAACAGGCACTCGCGAGAGTCCCCGGAGTCCGCGAGGCGTCGGTGAACCTCGGAACCGCGCGCGCGAGCGTTCGGGGAGAAAATCTCAAGGCCGCCACGCTCATCGAGGCGGTCGAGGCCAGCGGGTACGCCGCGAGGGCCGACTCGGACCCGTCCGGAGGGGAAGACGAACGCCGCGCGCGCACCGCTCAACGTTCGGTGCTCCGGCGCACGGCGGCCTCGGCCGCGCTCACATTGCCCGTAGTCCTCCTTTCGATGTCCGGGATCCGTTTCGCGGGACGCGACGTCCTTCTCCTCGCTCTCACACTGCCCGTGTATTTCTGGGCGGGCTGGCCTTTTCTTTCCGGAATGGTCCGGACGCTCCGCCACCGGACGGCGAACATGGACACCCTGGTGGGGCTTGGCACGACCGCGGCCGTGCTTCTGTCGGCCGCGGGGACGGTTTTCCCCTCGAAGTTCGCGGCCGCCGGCGCGGCGGGCCACGTGTACTACGAGGCGGTCGGGGTCATCATCACGCTCGTCCTGCTCGGCCGATGGCTCGAAACCCGCGCGCGGGGGCGCACCTCCGCCGCGATCCGCAAGCTCCTCGACCTCGCGCCGAAGACGGCGCGCTTGATCCGCAAGGGCGTCGAGCTCGAGGTGCCGCTGTCCGAGGTCTCCGTCGGCGACCGGCTCGCGGTCAAGCCCGGCGACGCCGTCCCCGTGGACGGGATCGTGCGCTCCGGCTCTTCCGCGATCGACGAGTCCATGGTGACGGGCGAGTCTCTGCCCGCGGAAAAACGGGCCGGCGACCGCGTGATCGGAGGCACGCTCAACCAGCAGGGAGCGGTCGAGATCGAAGCCACTGCCGTCGGATCGGACACGGCGCTCGCCCACATCGTCCGGCTCGTCCACGAAGCGCAGGCGACGAAACCGCCGATTCAGAAGCTCGCGGACCGGATCGCCGGCGTGTTCGTGCCGGTCGTGCTCGGGATCGGCACCGTGGCCTGGGTGGCGTGGTACGTCTTCGGCCCGGAGCCGCGCGCCCTGTTCGCGACCGTGGCGCTCGCCTCCGTCCTTTTGATCGCATGCCCCTGCGCGCTCGGGCTCGCGACGCCGACGGCGATCCTGGTGGGGACCGGCCGCGGCGCGGACGCCGGGATTCTCTTCCGCAACGCGCAGGCGCTCGAGCGCGCGAAGTCTGTGACCGCCGTCCTGCTCGACAAGACGGGAACCGTAACGGAAGGCCGTCCCCGGCTGACGGACCGCGTGCGGCTGGCGCGGAGCTCAGACGCAGAGCTCCTCGGATTGGCGGCGGCCCTCGAAAAGAGCTCCGCCCACCCTCTCGCCGGAGCGCTCCTCGCCGCCGCGGTCGAGAAAGGGATCCCGCTCCCCGCTGTCTCGAGCTTCGAGTCGAGGACCGGCCGCGGCGTCGTGGGCACGGCGGACGGAAAGCGCGTCCTCGTCGGGAACGCCGCCCTCCTTCAGGAAGAGGGCGTCGATATTTCGGAAGTGTCGGAGGATGCGGACCGCTTCGCCGCGGAGGGGAAGACGCCTCTTCTCGTGGCGGCGGAGGGGCGGGTGCTGGGCGTCCTCGTCGTGGCGGACCGGGAGAAATCCGGCTCCGCCGAGGCGATCCGCCGGCTTCGGACACAGGGCCTCCGGGTCATCCTGCTGACGGGCGACCGGGAGGCGACGGCCCGTGCCATCGCCGCGCGCGTCGGCATCGACGAGGTCTTCGCCGACGTCCTGCCGGCCGACAAGGCGTCCAAAGTCGTCGAGCTCCAGCGGCGAGGCGACGTCGTGGCGATGGTCGGGGACGGAGTCAACGACGCGCCGGCGCTCGCCCAGGCGGACGTGGGAATCGCGATCGGCGCGGGAGCCGACGTCGCGATCGAGGCCTCCGACGTGACTCTCGTGGGCGGCGATCTCCGCTCGGTTCCCGATGCGATCGCGCTTTCCCGCGACACCCTCGGGACCATCCGCCAGAATCTTTTCTTCGCCTTCGGCTACAACGTGTTGGGCATTCCGATCGCCGCGGGGCTTCTCTATCCCTTCACCGGCTGGATGCTGTCGCCGATGCTGGCCTCCGCGGCGATGGCCGCCTCTTCCGTGTCCGTTGTGGCCAACAGCCTGCGGCTGGCGCGGCGGCGCGGATGACATTGACCGTCGCCTGGACCGCGGATCGGATCGCGGCCATCGCGCTCGGCGCCGCTTTCCTCGCGTTCCTCTACGTCTACTTCTTCCGCGCGCATCGGCGGGAAGGTGTGGCGGCGCCGGCTGCCGTCGCCGGAACGGCGGAACAGGAGGCGACGATCACGGTCTCGGGCGGGTACGATCCCGAAGTCGTGGTCGCGAAAAAAGGCGTCCCGCTGACCCTCGTTTTCGACCGGAGGGAATCGAGCCCCTGCAGCGACGAGGTGGTGCTGCCGGAGTTCGGGATCCGGCAGTCTCTCGCGCCAAACGCGAAGACCCGCATCCGGGTCGTGCCCGAGCGCTCCGGGGAGTTCCCGTTCGCCTGCGGCATGAACATGCTGCACGGCCTCCTGCGCGTCGAGGACTGACGACTCGCGTGGAGACCGTGCGAGTCACCGAAATCTTCCGATCCCTCCAGGGGGAGTCGATGCGCGCGGGGTTTCCGTGCGCCTTCGTGAGGCTCACGGGCTGCGCGCTTCGCTGCGTCTGGTGCGATTCGGCGTACGCGTTTTCGGGCGGGGAAGAGATGGATGTCTCGGAAGCGGCGCGCCGCGTTCTGGATCTTCAGACCGATCTGGTCGAAGTGACCGGCGGAGAGCCTCTCGAACAGGAGGGCGTCTACCCGCTGATGGGACTTCTGCTGGACGCCGGGCGCACCGTGATGCTCGAGACCGGCGGGCACATGCCGATCGACCGGGTCGATCCGCGCGTGATCAAGATCGTCGACGTCAAGGCTCCCGGCAGCGGGATGGAAAGCGCCAACCTTCCGGAGAACCTCGCCCGCCTCGGCGCGCGCGACGAGCTGAAATTCGTCCTCGCGGACCGGCGGGATTTCGACTGGGCGCTCGCGCTCGTCCGAGAGAAAGACCTCGACCGCGCGCACACGGTGACTTTTTCGCCGGCCTGGGAGAGTGTCGATCCCGGCCTGCTCGCCGAGTGGGTGCGGGACAGCGGCCGCCATGTCCGGCTCGGGCTTCAGCTCCACAAAGTGCTCTGGGGGGATGTGGCGGGAAGGTGAGACGCGGTCCGCGTCCTCCTTCCACGTCCCGGGTTTTTCCGACGGAATCGCCGAGGCAGGAAGCCGAATGATTCGCCGCTGCGTCGTCCTGCTTTCCGGGGGGCTCGACTCCGCCACGTGCCTCCTGATCGCCCGCGCGGACGGATTCGACGTGCTCGCCCTCTCCTTCGACTACGGCCAGCGGCACGCCGTCGAGCTCGAGCGGGCGCGCGCGCTCGCCTCCCGGTA
>JBDUBI010000060.1:0-2469 GCA_040004225.1 Acidobacteriota bacterium | reverse complement strand
GTTCCGCGCCCCGCCGCCGGACTCGTCAGCGCGGCTTGCGCGCGTTTTCGAACTCGTCCCCCGGGGTCCAGCGCGGCATGGCGTCCGCGTTCGCGACGCGCAGGCCCAGATAAAAGTCGAGCTGCAGGTCCTCGATGGCGCCCGAGAGATCCCAGGTGTCCCGGTACTCGTCGGAAGGCTGGTGGTACTCCTGCTTTTCGTAGTGGTCGATCTGCTGCTCGCCCCAGCCCGCCGGTTTTCCGATGAAGTCGGTTCCCGGGTCGAAGTACGAAGCCGGGACGCCGATCTTCGCGAAGTTGAACTGGTCGGACCGGTAGAAGTGCCCCTTGTCCGGGAACGGATCCGCCTTCAGGGTCCGGCCCTGCATCGCGAGAATTTCCGCTATCGGAACGTCCAGGCTGGACTTGCCGATCCCGATCATAGAGATGTCGCGCGTGCGCCCCCAGATGTTGAGCTCGTCGATGTTGATGTTCGCGGCCATGTCGCCGGCGGGGACGGGTGGGTGCTTCGCGAGGTACTCCGAGCCCAGGAGTCCCTGCTCCTCGCCGGTGACGGACGCGAACACGATCGTGCGGCGCGGAGGCTTCGGGAGACGGGTATAAGCGCGCGCGATCGCGAGCACCGCCGCGACTCCCGAGGCGTTGTCGCGGGCCCCGTGGAAGATGAGTTCTTCCCCGGGCTTGACGCCTTCTTTTTTGCCGAAGTGGTCGTGATGCGCCGTGTAGATCACGATCTGTTTCGAGAGCGACGGGTCGCTCCCCCGTATCTGTCCGAGCGCGTTCCCGCTCTCGACGTTGCGGATCGAGCTCGAGACGGCGAAGGAAACTGTCACCCCGAGCGGGACCGGCCGAAAATCCTTTCGCTGCGCAGCGGCCCGCATGCGGTCGAGGTCCTGGCCTCCGAACGCGGCGATCTTCCTGGAGGCCTCCTCCGTCGCCCACGCCTTGAGAGCCGCCCGAGGGCTCCCGTCGTCCGGAAGCTCGTACTTCTCGCCGCTCCAGCCCGTCTGGACCACGTTCCAGTCGTAGCCCGCGGACGGGGTCGTATGGATGATGATCGCCGCTGCCGCGCCTTTCCGGCCGGCGATCTCGTACTTGTAGTCCCAACGCCCGTACCAGAGGCGGGTCTTTCCGGCGAAGAGCTTCGGGTCGTCTTCGGGGTCGTTGTTCATCATCAGGAGCACCTTGCCGCGGACGTCCACGTCCTTGTAGTCGTCCCACCCGTACTCCGGCGCCACGATTCCGTAGCCGACGAACACGACCTCCGCGTTTTCGATCGATGCCCCGGGCTTCTGCACGCCCGGGAAGGCTATGAAGTCCTGCCAGTAGCGAAGGCTCTGCTGCCGGCCGCCCGGCCTCGAAAACGTCATCGTCCCGGGGACCTTCGGCGTGATCGCCACGAGCGGCACCTTCTGGATCCAGCCGCCCCCCGGAGCCGCGGGGGCGAGGCCCATGGCTTCCATCTGGGCGGCGACGTACTCGAGTGAGAGGCGGTCTCCCCGGGTCGAAGGCGCGCGGCCCTCCAGGAGGTCGGAGGCGAGAAACCGCGTGTGCGCGCGGATCACTTCCGGAGTGATCGTGGCCGCGGCGGCTTTCTCCGGGGGCGTAAACATGCTCCGGGCGGGGGCGGCCGCCGGAGTCTGCGGCCGCGCCGCCGCGGCCGGCAGCGCCAGGATGAGAAGGGAGGCGAGAAGGCTCATCGGATCATCCTTTCGCGGGAGGCCGGACCGAGTCGCGGAGTTGCGGCCCGGTCGGCAGATCGAGGAAAGACTATCCGAGGGAGGTCGCGGTCAGTGCGGGTGCTCCGCGGGAGCCGCGGCCGGCGTCGAGGCGGGAGGCGGCCCGGGCGTGACCCCCGGGCCGGGCCGGGCGAGGGGACCCTTCTCGTCGGGAGCCGCTCCCGGCGCGGAACTCTCACCCGCGGGCTTGTCCTTCGGGAGCGGCTTTCTCGGCATCAGGCTCTGGCGGGTCGCCGCGGCGTAAACGAAGGATGCCATCACGACGGACGCCTGCATCAGGTCTTCCCGCTGCAGCCGCTCGTACGTGTCCATGTTCGTGTGGTGGGTCCTGGTCTCGTATTCGACCTCGTCCTGGATGAACTGAAAACCGGGGAGGCCGACTTCGTCAAAAGACAGGTGGTCTGTTCCCGACGTGGTCCGATTCGTGACCGTCGAGACGCCCAGGTCCTTCAGCGGCGCAATCCACGCCTCGAAAATCGGCACGACCGCGACGTTCTCCTGGCTGTAGATGCCGCGAACGCGCCCGGTGCCGTTATCCAGGTTGAAATAGGCGGAAAGCTTCGCGTGCTCCGGCTTCAGAGTCAGCGGGCCCGGCGAGGGACGCAGCGACGGGGGGAGCTCCGAATCCGACCCGGACGCTTCGGGACGCGACCCGAAGTGCGCCCGGACGTAAGCCTTGGATCCGAGCAGCCCCTCTTCTTCGCCGCTCCAGAGCGCGATGCGGATCGTCC
>JBDUBI010000248.1:0-26900 GCA_040004225.1 Acidobacteriota bacterium | reverse complement strand
GTCGCCGCCCTGAGAATCCGCCTCGTCGCGCACAACCGCAGATCCCGAGGACAGGCTCCTAATCGAACTCCGCCCGTTCGATCAGAAGGGTGGGGGATCCCACGGGATACGGGGATGCGAAGAACTGGCGGTCGGTCGAGACGGCCGAGATCCGCCTCAGGAGCTGGGAGATCCGTCCCCGGGCTCTCGCGCCCGCGACGGGGCCCTGAGCGCGGCCGGCGACGAGCGAGATGCCGGTGAAGTCCACCTCGTAGCGGTCCCGTTCGAAGTCCATGCGGACGGGCGCGGTCAAGGCCGAGGCGAACAGCCCGCGGCGCACCGCCGTCAGGAGGTCCCGGGCGGACGCGCCGCGCGAGGTCTCGAAGAAAAGGCGGCGGGGACCGGCCGCGGGCGGAGTCCGGTAGGAGGTTCGGACCCCGTGGCCCGTCGAAGAGGTTCCGCTCGCGCGAGCGGAACGCAGGTCATGGAGGCGCGCTCGGAGCGCCCCCTCGTCGACTAAGACCACGCGCCGCGTCGGAGTGCCTTCGCCGTCGAAGGCACCGTCTGCGGCGGCATCGTCCACGACCGTGACCTGCTTCGAGAAGAGCTGGCTGCGCTGCACCCATGTCGGAAGAGCGGCCGCCGTGAACAGCGGCGCGAGGGCGGCGAGGAGCGCCGCTCCGACGGACGGGTCGAGGAGCCATTCGCCGTGCGCGAGCGGGGAGGCTCGCTCTGAAAGCGGAAGGGTCGCGCGGTCCGAGAGACGCCTCGCGAGCGATTCCAGCTCCGGGCCGCTTTCCCAGCGAAAGACGACGCGGGCATCGCACGCCCGGGATTCCCTCCGGCCGTTGGCGCGCGCGAATCCCTCGACCGAAACCGCGCGGACGGACGCGTCTCCGCCGCGGGCGTTGACGACCCGCTCCGTACGGGTTCCCGAAGACACGGAAAGCTCGGCCAGAACCGCATCGCCGCGCGACTCGGCCGCCACCAGCCGCGAGAGAGCGTCGTAGAGCTCCGGCGGAGGGGGCGCGGGGGACGGGTCTTCCAGCACCGGCGACTTCGCGGCCGGCCACTCCGGCGCCGGTTCCGGTGAAGCGGTGGCCCGAGCCGCGTCCCGGATCGCGAACCGGAGATCCGCTTCCGTCGATCCCGCCGCAAACCGCGGCAGGCCGTTTTCCCACCACCGCGCGGCCCACCCCTCTTCGGAACGCGATGCCGTGCGCGCCAGCCCCCCGGACGAAGACGTTTTTTGCGACTCCGCCCGCTTGCGGTAGAGCTCCCAGTCTCCGGGGGCGCGGCGTTCGAGCTCCTGGCGGAGGATGGCGACGGTCATGCGCTCGAGCGAACCGACATTCCGCGAATGAGAATGTCCGGCGCGGCGCCCTGCACCGGCACCACCTGCCCCCCGCGCGAGCACCAGCCGAGCGCCCGATAGGGGCGGACTTCCCGGCCGAGCCCGGGCTCGATCGCCTTTAAGGTCGGCAGGATTTCACCCACCAGAATTCCGCCGCCGCACTCGTCCGCGAGCCGGCCCCTCCGGATGCGGCGCGCGCGGGGAAAACGGAGCCGGAACCGGCCGCTCGAGAGTTCGACGGATCCTCCGCCGAGGTCTCCAATCCAGAGCCCGCTGCCGAGGCGCCGCGCCATCTCGTCGGCGGTCGCGTGCCCGGCCGCCACCAGGATGTTGGAGCTTCTCGGAAGCGGAGAGTCTGACGCCGCGGCTCGCCGCGCGTGTCCCGTGGACCCGCCCGGCGGGGCCTGGCCCTGGCCGAACAGCCGGCCCGAGAGGTGCCCTCCGTCGAGAAGCTTGACGGCGCGGGGCGCGATGCCTTCGTCGTCCCGCTCGTAGCCGCCGAAGAGATCGAGCCGCGTGGGGTCGTCGCGGACGTCGAGCTCGGGGATGGCGACACTCGCCTGCTCGAGGCCCGAGAGCGGGGAGGCCTCGCCGGCCTCCAGGGGATGCGACAGGATTTCGTGAAACAGGACGGCCGCGCACCCCTGCGCGAGCAGAACGTCCATCGTGCCGTCGCCGACGGGAACCGGCGCGTCCCGGGGCTCCACGGCGTGCGCGAACGCGTTGCGCAGCTCGTCCGTCGTGGAGTCGGCGTCGGGCGCATGAAAAAAGAAGGACCGGGTCTCGTCGCCCCGGCGTGAGGCCGCGCGGAACGTCCCTTCGAGCGAGAGAAGCCGCCGCGAGAACGAAGCCGAGGCGCCTTTGGAGGGAATCACCTGCCGGGCGGTCTCGACGAGACTCCATCGCATCCGGTGCCGCGGCGCGTGACGGGCGAGGAGCGCCGTCAATCTGCGGCTCCATCGCTCGAGGTCGGACGTTTCCGCCGGTGTCTCCGCGGGAGGCGGAGGCCCGGGCCGCGACGGCAGGGGCGATCGCCCGAGCGAGACCTGGAGCGCCCGCACGCAGTCGCGGGCTCCGGCCTCGTCCGCGCGAGAGACGAAGGCGAGACTCTCCGCCCCGGCCTGCGTCCAGCGGGCCGAGATGCCGCTGATCCGCGCCGCGCGAACGCCGGTCACCTGCCCGTCTTCGAGCTCGAGCACGGCTTCGCGCCGGCTCTCGACAAAGACCTCGGCGAGCTCGCCGGGTTTTTTCGCGAGAGGCTCGATCCATCCGGCGATCCGCGTCGCGTCCAGCACCATGGGCCGACAAGGGTATGACGGAACAGAGCAACGAGCGACGGGAACTGAAAACCGGTCGCCGCGCGAACGGCAGCGGGACGCCGCGGCTATAATCGCGCGCATGGGTGCGAGTGATACGCGCAAAGAGTTCATCGCGGTGAGGGCCGCACGCGGCCTCGCCGCGCGGAAGCTTTTCGAGGAGCGCGTGCCGGGAGCTCTGCGTGGCTCCGTGCTCGCCGCGCTCGCGGAAGAAGTCGACAAGGAGCGGACCCTCGACGAGGAAGCGCGACGGATGATGGAAGCCGCTCGTGCGGAGATCGCGTCGGGGCAGGTCGACGGCCAGGAGCTTTTCCGGCGGATCCGCAGGAAGCTCGCGGAGCAGCGCGGGATCGTGCTGTGAAAGAGGTCAGGCGTAAGGCGTAAGGGGTAAGGCCAAGTTCAGACGCTCGGACGTCGTCCAGCCCCTGACGTCAACGGCTAACGCCTGACCCTTAACCCCTGAAGACCTCAGGCCCATGACGGTCGAAAAGAGGATCGCGGACCTCGAGGCGCTCCGAGCGCGCATCCGCGAGGGTGGCGGCGCGGAGCGGATCGCGCGGCAGCATGCGGAAGGGAAGCTCACCGCCTGGGAGCGGGTGGAGCTCCTGCTCGACCCCGGCTCCTTTCTCGAGCTCGACCCTTTCGTCGTTCACCGCTGCCGGGATTTCGGCATGGAGAAAACGTCGTTTCCGGGCGACGGAGTCGTGTGCGGCGCGGGGACGATCGACGGGCGGTCCGTTTATGTTTTCGCGCAGGACTTTACGATTTTCGGAGGATCGCTCTCCGAGTCGAACTCCGAGAAAATCTGCAAGGTGATGGATCTTGCGGTTCAGAACGGAGCTCCGATCATCGGGTTAAACGACTCCGGCGGGGCTCGGATTCAGGAGGGCGTCGTCTCGCTCGCCGGTTACTCGAAGGTCTTTCTGCGCAACACGCGCGCGTCCGGTGTCGTGCCCCAGATTTCCGCGATCCTCGGGCCGTGCGCGGGCGGGGCCGTCTACTCGCCGGCGATCACGGATTTCATCTTCATGACCGAGAAGACGTCGTACCTGTTTGTGACCGGTCCCGACGTGATCCGGACCGTCACGCACGAAGAGGTCACGAAGGAGGACCTCGGCGGCTCGCGGACCCACTCCGCCGTGTCCGGGGTGGCGCACTTCGTCCGCAAGAACGACGAGGGGGTGCTCGCCGGAATCCGGGAGCTTTTCTCCTATCTTCCCGCCAACAACCTCGACGATCCCCCCCGCCTCGAATCCGTCGATCCGCCGGGAGACGCGGCGGAGCTCGACCGTTTCATCCCCGAGGAGCCCAACCGCCCGTACGACATGGCGGAGCTCGTGCGCCGGATCGCGGACGGCGGCATTTTTCTGGAGGTCCACGGCGCCTTCGCGCAGAACATCCTCTGCGGGTTCGTCCGCCTCGGCGGCCGGTCCATCGGCGTGGTGGCGAATCAGCCGATGCACCTCGCCGGCGTCCTCGACATCGACGCGTCCGTGAAGGCCGCGCGGTTCGTGCGCTTCTGCGACGCGTTCAACATCCCGCTCCTCGTTTTCGAAGACGTGCCGGGGTTTCTTCCCGGCACGCAGCAGGAATACGGCGGCATCATCCGGCACGGCGCCAAGCTTCTGTATGCATTTGCGGAAGCGACTGTCCCGAAAGTGTCGGTCGTCACTCGGAAGGCCTACGGTGGGGCGTACTGCGTGATGCTTTCGAAGGACATCGCGACGGACTTCAACTTCGCGTATCCGACCGCCGAGATCGCCGTGATGGGCCCGGAGGGGGCGGTGAACGTTCTCTACCGCCGGGAGCTGCCTCCCGACGCCCCCGCGGAGAAGCGCGCGGAAAAGGTCGCGGAATACGTGGACAATTTCGCCAATCCCTACGTCGCGGCGAAACGGGGCTACATCGACCAGATCATCGAGCCCTCGGAAACGCGCGAGAAACTGATCCGGGCTTTCGGGCTGCTCGAAGGCAAGAAGGTCGCCCTGCCGAAGAAGAAGCACGGAAACATTCCGCTGTGAGCAGGAAGGGACTTCCCCCGTGAGCCGAGAACCTGGAACCGGTCGAGAATCGAGCCGGGAAACGGGAAACGGGAAACGGGAAACGATCGCTCCCCGGTACCGCCCTTTCCATGAAAAGCTGGACGTCTTTCAAGTCTCGAGGAGCCTCGTTCTCGATCTCTACAGGGACACGTCGGGGTTTCCGGCCGCGGAACGCTTTGGCCTGACATCCCAGATACGTCGCGCGGCAGTATCGATCCCGGCGAACATTGCTGAAGGTGCCGCGCGCCGGTCGAAGAGAGAGTTCAGCCAGTTTCTCTCGGTGGCCCGAGGGTCGGCGACGGAGCTCCAGCTGCTTCTGGACGTGGCGTGTCAGACCGGCAGCTTGACGGATGAACGGTTTCGCGAACATACAAAAACGCTCGACCGGATTTTTGCCATGACGAGCGGTTTGATGCGTCGCGCGAGCAGCGACTCAAAGGGGAAGGCGTGACGCGGAGAGTCGTTTACCGTTTCCCGTTTAACGTTTACGTTTCATGAGGCTCCTGGTCGCCAACCGCGGAGAGATCGCTCTGCGGATCTTCCGGGCGTGCCGCGATCTTGGAATCGAGACGGTCGCCGTTTTCTCGGATGCGGATCGGACGGCCCCACACGTCGCCGCGGCGGATTACGCCGTGCGTCTGGGCCCGGCGCCCGCCGCCGAGAGCTATCTTTCCGTTCCCGCCCTGCTGGCCGCGGCCGCCAGGACGGGAGCGACGCTGGTCCATCCCGGTTACGGCTTTCTCGCCGAGAACGCGGCCTTCGCGCGCGCCTGCGTCGGCGCGGGCCTCACGTTCGTCGGTCCCGCGCCCGAGGCCATAGAAGCGATGGGGAGCAAGATCGAGAGCCGCCGCCGCATGCGCGCCGCGGGCGTGCCGATCGTCCCCGGCATGGCCGCTCCGGCCAGGGAGGCTTCCGAAATCGTGGCATTCGGCCGGACCGCCGGTTACCCGCTCCTCCTGAAGGCCTCCGCGGGAGGCGGTGGAAAGGGCATGCGGCGCGTCGAGGACGAGTCGGAGGTCGCGGCCGCGTTTGCGAGAACCACCTCCGAGGCGAAGCTCTACTTCGGCGACGGGGCCGTCTATGCCGAGAAGCTGATCGACCGACCCCGCCACATCGAAGTGCAGATCCTGGGGGACCAGCGCGGCAACATCATTTCAGTCGGCGAGCGCGAGTGCAGCGTTCAGCGCCGGCACCAGAAAGTGATCGAGGAATGTCCTTCTCCGGCGGTCTCCCCGGAACTGCGGTCGCGGCTCTGCGACGCCGCCGTCGCCGCGGCTCGCGCGGTCTCGTACACCTCCTGCGGGACCGTCGAGTTCCTCCTCGCGCCGGATGGGGCCTTCCATTTTCTGGAGATGAACACGCGACTTCAGGTGGAGCATCCGGTGACCGAGCAGGTCTGGGGCGTCGACCTCGTGACCGAGATGATCCGCGTCGCCATGGGCGAGTCCCTGTCCGTCCGGGCGGAGGACCTGACTCCGCGAGGGCATGCGATCGAGTGCCGCATCTATGCCGAGGATCCCCGCCGCGGCTTCGCGCCGTCGCCCGGCACCATCGTGTCGCTTCGGCTTCCGGCCGGCCCGGGTGTTCGCAATGACGTCGGCATCGAATCCGGTTCCGTGGTCACGATCGACTACGACCCGATGCTCGGCAAGCTCATCGTCCACGGGGTTGATCGCCCGCAGGCCCTCGCCCGCCTGGCGCGCGCACTTTCGGAATACGAGATCGCCGGGGTCGACACGACCCTGCCTCTTTTTCGCCGGCTGGTCGCGGACCCGGAGTTCGTTTCCGGAACGATCGACGTGCACTGGCTCGACCGCCGGCTCCAGCCGGGCTTCCTCGATCCGCCTCCTCTCTCTCGGGAGGAGGTCCTGCTCGCCGCGGTCACCCTGTCCGATTCCCCGGCGTCCCGCGAGACCGGCCGGCCGCCGGCCCCGGCCTCGCGCTGGGCGGACGCGGCGCGCCGCGAGTCTCTGCGGGGACCGTCGTGAAGGCCCTCGCCGTTTATGTGCTGCGGGAACGGGACGGCGCTCCGCAGGAAATTCACATCGAGTCCGGGATTTCCGGCCTGGTCGCGAGCTATGCCGGGATTGTCGAACGTTTCGAAGCCGCGGCGCTTCCGGACGGGCGGGTTTCTTTGCTCTTCGAGGACGGCCGGCAGTTCTGCGGCCGCGCGCGCCCGGCGGCGACCTTCGGTATCGAGATGTGGCATGCGTCGGGACGGCGCCCGGTTCGGATCGCCGACCCTCTGCGAGACCGGATCGCGCATGCGGCGGAGGAGGTTGGATCCCCGGACGAAGAGGAAGAGTTCCGGGCGCTCATGCCCGGCCGGGTGATCGAGATCAAGGTGGCCGAGGGCGATCGGGTCGAAGCCGGGCAGCTCCTCCTCGTCATCGAAGCCATGAAGATGCATAACGAGATTCGGTGCGACCGTCCCGGAGTGGTGGCCAGCGTCGAAGTTTCCACCGGGCAGTTGCTCGAGGGTGGGGCGCTCCTGGTGATCGTCCGGCCGGGCTCGGACGGGTCATCTCCGGGTTCGTCGCCCTAAAGAGGCCGTCCTCAAAAAATCCGGCGTCTATACTCCCCGAGCAAAAAGGGGGGTGGATGCGCCGACTGACTCTGGCTGCGGCGATAACTGTGATCGCGGCGGCTCGCGCGTCCGGTCAGTCTCCCTCGCTCACCGGCCCTTTCGACCCGATGGCGTTTTCGCAGCTCAAGGATTTCCGGGCGTTTCGTTCGTCGTCGAACAACCCCGATTGGAACTCGAACGACGACAGCAAGCGCCCGCTCGCGGGGGAGACGACGGTCCTGGCGGACCTGACGGGGCCGGGGATCGTGACGCACATCTGGGTGACGATCGCGGCCAACGAGTACGCGTGGCCGAGGCTGTTGAGGTTGCGTGTGTATTACGACGGGAGCGCGGAGCCGTCGGTGGATGCTCCGGTGGGGGATTTTTTCGGCGTGGGTCACGGGTTCGAGCGCCCGTTGAACTCGCTGATGGTGAGGAACGGATCGGACGGTCGGGCGCGCAACAGCTACTGGCCGATGCCGTTTCGCAAGTCGTGCCGGATCACGATCACCAACGAGGGGCGGCGCCGCGTCTCGAGTCTCTACTACCACGTGGACTGGGAGAAGGTGCCGAGCCTTCCGGCGACGACGGCGTACTTCCACGCGCGGTACCGGCAGGAGCTTCCGGCGAAGAACGACGGGAAGCCCTACGTGTTTCTGGACGTGAAGGGTCGGGGATTTTACGTGGGGACGGTGTTGTCGGTGGTGCAGGCGGAGGCGGGCTGGTTCGGGGAAGGGGACGAGCATTTTTACGTGGACGGTCAGAAGACGCCGTCGATCGAGGGGACGGGCTCGGAGGACTACTTCAACGACGCGTGGGGTCTGCACGTGGAGGAGGGTCCGTATTTCGGTGTGCCCGTGGCGGACGGGACGGGACTGGGTTCGCGGATGACGGGGTACCGGTGGCACCTGACGGACCCGGTGCCGTTTACGAAGTCGTTGTTTTTCGAGATCGAGCACAAGGGATGGACGTTCAACGCGGACGGGACGGTGAAGTCGGGATTTGGAGAGCGCAACGATTTGATGTCGTCGGTGGCGTACTGGTACCAGGACGGGATCGCGACGGGGTTGTGGCCGGTGCCGTACGGTTCGGCGCGGCTGCCGCAGGGCAATGCGAAGCAGATCGAGGTGGAGCAGGGGATCGGCCAGGTGAAGGGGGAGAAGGGCAAGACGTCGGTGTCGAAGGACCTGTTCTGGTCCAAGGACGTGTTGCTGTTCGAAGCGGAGGGGGCGGGATCGAAGGTGGAGATTCCGTTCGAGGTGGAGGAGGAGGGGGATTACGAGCTGTACGCGGAGCTGGCGCGTGCGCCGGATTACGGGATTTACACGGCGTTGCTGGACGGGAAGAAGCCGGAGGCGACGGTTTTAGAGCACGAGCCGGGAGCGGACGTGCGGCCGCAGACGTCGGTGGACGGGTACACCTACGAGACCTACGTGGGCTATGCGTACCAGGTGGGGTGGCCGCACCTGACGAAGGGACGCCACACCTTGACGTTCGTCTGCCTCGGCAAAAACGCCGAGTCCGCCGGATACACGCTCGGCGTCGATGATTTCATCCTCGCGAGGACGGGACCGCCGGGTTGGGGCCTTGCGGAAAAGGTCGAAGCGCCGCGCGTTCCCTCCGACGTGCCGGGTCTGACGGCGGCGCTCGCCAGTCCCGACCCCGTCCTGCGGGGCCTCGCGGCGCTCGGGTTGCGGGACAAAGGCCCGGGCGCGCAACCCGCGCTCGACGCGCTCGTCCTGCGACTGAAAGATCGGGAGGCCGGTGTCCGAATGATGGCGGCCAACGCGATCGGCAGCATCGGCTCGGAGGCGCGGCCCGCGATTCCCGCCCTGCTCGCCGCGTGCCGGGCGTCAGAAGAGGTCACACACGTGCTGCGCGCCTGCGCCGACGCCCTCGGAACATTCGGAAAACCGGCGGCGCCCGCCCTGCCTGTCCTGCGGGAGCTGGCGAAGAAACCGCTCGTGCGGTGGTCGGCGGAGCGGGCGATCGGCCGGATTCAGGCAAACCCATAGATGCCGATTCCCCCGGCTGGCCGCCGCTTCGCCGTCGCGGCCGCCGCCCTCCTCTCCGCCGGAGCGCTTCTCGGCCAGTCCTCCGTGACGGGCCCGATCGACCCTCTCGCTTTTTCACAATTTAAGGACGTCGAGGCCCATCGCTCCTCCTCCAACAACCCCGACTGGAACTCCAACGACGACAGCAAGCATCCGATCGCGGGCGAGACCGTCACGATCGCGGACCTGCGCGGCCCTGGAATCGTGACGCACCTCTGGATCACGATCGCGGCGCGGGAGTACGGCTGGCCGCGCCTGCTGCGGCTGCGCGTCTACTACGACGGCAGTTCGGAAGCGTCGGTCGATTCGCCGATCGGCGACTTCTTCGCCGTGGGCCACGGCTTCGAGCGCCCCGTCAACTCGCTGATGGTCCGCGACGGCTCGGGCGGCCGCGCGCGCAACAGCTACTGGCCCATGCCGTTTCGGAAATCGTGCCGCATCACCGTCACCAACGAGGGCAGCCGCCGCGTCAACGCGCTGTACTACCACGTCGACTGGGAGAAGGTGCGGAGCCTTCCGGCGGCGACGGCGTATTTCCACGCCCGGTACCGCCAGGAGCTTCCTGCCAGGAACGACGGGCGGCCTTATCTCTTCCTGGACGTGACCGGCCGCGGGTTTTACGTCGGGACGGTGCTCTCCGTCGTGCAGGCCGAAGCCGGCTGGTTCGGGGAGGGTGACGAGCACTTCTTCGTCGACGGGGAAAAGACGCCATCGATCGAGGGCACGGGCTCCGAGGACTACTTCAACGACGCATGGGGGCTGCACGTCGAGGAGGGGCCGTACTTCGGCGTCCCGGTCGCCGAAGGGACGGGGCTCGGCTCGCGCATGACGGGGTACCGCTGGCACCTGACCGATCCGGTGCCGTTCACGAAGTCCCTGCGGTTCGACATCGAGCACAAGGGCTGGACTTACAACCCGGACGGATCGGTCAAGTCGGCGTTCGGCGAACGGACCGACGTGATGTCCTCGGTCGCCTTCTGGTACCAGGACGGCGTCGCCACGGGACTGTGGCCGGTGCCCTACGGCGCTGCCCGCCTCGCTCAGGGCAACCAGACGCAGATCGAGGTGACGCTTTCCAACCTCCGCGCGGAGAAGGGAAAGATCTCGGTCAGCAACGACATCTTCTGGCCGCGCGACACGATCACCTTTGCGGGCGAGGGCCCGGGCTCGCGCGTCGAGGTCCAGTTCGACGTTCCCGTGGAAGGGGATTACGAGCTGTACTCGCAGATGGGCCAGGCTCCCGAGTTCGGGACTTACGAAGTGCTCGTCGACGGAAAGAGCCCGTCTTCGGCCGTGCTCGAGCACGAACCCGGAGCGGACGTCCGGCCCCGGACGCGCTTCGATGGGTACGCGGGGGAGGGGACCGAAGGCGTCGCATACCCGATCGGGTCGCCGCATCTGACGAAGGGACGCCACAGCGCCACCTTCGTGTGCGTCGGGCGCAGCGCCCGCGCTTCCGGCTTCGGGTTGCAGGTGGACGACCTCGTCCTGGCGCAGACGGGCGCGGCCGGATGGGCGAGGGCGGCGGCGGTGCGGCCGCCGGCGGTCCCATCGGACCTGCCCGGGCTCCGCGCGGCCCTTGAAGACCCCGATCCGGTCCTCCGCGGACTCGCCGCCCTCGGGCTCCGGGAAAAGGGCGTCGGCGCCCGCCTCGCTCTCGAGGCGCTCGTCCTCCGTCTGAAGGATTCAGACCCGGGCGTCCGGATGATGTCCGCCCAGGCAATCGCGAGCATCGGCGCCCCGGCTTCGAGCGCGATTCCGGCGCTCGCGGCCGCCTCTCTCGTTCCGGGCGAGTCCGCGCACGTCCTGGCTTCGTGCGCCGATGCCCTGGGCGCCATGGGAAAGGCCGCGGTGCCGGCGCTTCCCGCGCTGCGCGAGATGCGCAAGGCGCCGCGCGCCCGGTGGGCCGCCGATCGAGCCATCGCCCGGATCGAGGACGTGGAACCGACCCTCAGGAAACACAGGAGCAAGCGATGATCCGGACTCTTCGCCGATGGGCACTCGCGGCGCTTTCGCTTTCTCTCTGCCCGCTGGCCGCGCCGGCGCAGTCCTCGATCACCGGTCCCTTCGACCCGATGGCGTTTTCGCAGCTGAAGGACTTTCAGGCGTTTCGTTCGTCGTCGAACAACCCCGACTGGAACTCGAACGACGACAGCAAGCACCCGATCGCGGGGGAGACGACGGTCCTGGCGAACCTGACGGGCCCTGGGATCGTGACGCACATCTGGGTGACGATCGCGGCCAACGAGTACGCGTGGCCGAGGCTGTTGAGGTTGCGTGTGTATTACGACGGGAGCGCGGAGCCGTCGGTGGATGCTCCGGTGGGGGATTTTTTCGGCGTGGGTCACGGGTTCGAGCGCCCGTTGAACTCGCTGATGGTGAGGAACGGATCGGACGGTCGGGCGCGCAACAGCTACTGGCCGATGCCGTTTCGCAAGTCGTGCCGGATCACGATCACCAACGAGGGGCGGCGCCGCGTCTCGAGTCTCTACTACCACGTGGACTGGGAGAAGGTGCCGAGCCTTCCGGCGACGACGGCGTACTTCCACGCGCGGTACCGGCAGGAGCTTCCGGCGAAGAACGACGGGAAGCCCTACGTGTTTCTGGACGTGAAGGGTCGGGGATTTTACGTGGGGACGGTGTTGTCGGTGGTGCAGGCGGAGGCGGGCTGGTTCGGGGAAGGGGACGAGCATTTTTACGTGGACGGTCAGAAGACGCCGTCGATCGAGGGGACGGGCTCGGAGGACTACTTCAACGACGCGTGGGGTCTGCACGTGGAGGAGGGTCCGTATTTCGGTGTGCCCGTGGCGGACGGGACGGGACTGGGTTCGCGGATGACGGGGTACCGGTGGCACCTGACGGACCCGGTGCCGTTTACGAAGTCGTTGTTTTTCGAGATCGAGCACAAGGGATGGACGTTCAACGCGGACGGGACGGTGAAGTCGGGATTTGGAGAGCGCAACGATTTGATGTCGTCGGTGGCGTACTGGTACCAGGACGGGATCGCGACGGGGTTGTGGCCGGTGCCGTACGGTTCGGCGCGGCTGCCGCAGGGCAATGCGAAGCAGATCGAGGTGGAGCAGGGGATCGGCCAGGTGAAGGGGGAGAAGGGCAAGACGTCGGTGTCGAAGGACCTGTTCTGGTCCAAGGACGTGTTGCTGTTCGAAGCGGAGGGGGCGGGATCGAAGGTGGAGATTCCGTTCGAGGTGGAGGAGGAGGGGGATTACGAGCTGTACGCGGAGCTGGCGCGTGCGCCGGATTACGGGATTTACACGGCGTTGCTGGACGGGAAGAAGCCGGAGGCGACGGTTTTAGAGCACGAGCCGGGAGCGGACGTGCGGCCGCAGACGTCGGTGGACGGGTACACCTACGAGACCTACGTGGGCTATGCGTACCAGGTGGGGTGGCCGCACCTGACGAAGGGACGCCACACCTTGACGTTCGTCTGCCTCGGCAAAAACGCCGAGTCCGCCGGATACACGCTCGGCGTCGATGATTTCATCCTCGCGCGCACGGGGGCGGCGGGTTGGGCGAAGGCCGCCTCCGTTCGCGCGCCGCGGGTTCCGGCCGATCTGCCGGGCCTCGCTTCCACGCTGCGCGACCCCGATCCCGTGAACCGGGGCCTCGCGGCGCTGGCGCTCCGGGAGAAAGGTCCGGCGGCGCGTCCGGCTCTCGAGCCTCTCGCCGCGGCTTTGAAGGATCCCGAGCTCCAGGTGCGCGTGACGGCGGCGAATGCCCTCGGGGCGATCGGCCGGGACGCCGTGCCGGCGGTCCCTGCCCTCGTGGCCGCGACCCGCGTCGCAGGCGAAACGACGCAGATGGTGCGCGCCGCCGCATCCGCACTCGGCGCGATCGGTCCCGGAGCCGCAGCCGCCCTCCCGGCGCTCAAGGAGCTCGCGGGCAAAGCTCAAACGAAGGTGGTCGCCGAGCGCGCCATCCGGCGCATCGAAGGGAGCGGTCAGTAGATGTCTTTGCCGCGCGGCAGAGGGATCGCCGCGGCGTTCGGGCTGGCGCTCTTTTTTGCCGGCCGGGCGGCGAGCGCGCAGTCTCCGTCGGCGGGGCCGGCCGACCCGCTCGCCTTTGCGCACGTCAAAGACTTCGATTCCTTTCGGGCGTCGTCGGGCAACCCCGACCCGGCTTCGAATTTCGACTTCCAGCGGATGATGCCGGGCGAAACGATCACGCTCGCGGACCTGAAGGGGCCGGGCGTGATCACGCACGTCTGGCTGACGATCGCCGCGAGCGAATTCGGCTGGCCGCGGCTCCTGCGCCTGCGCGCGTACTACGACGGGAGCGACGAGCCTTCCGTCGATTCTCCCGTCGGCGACTTCTTCGGCGTCGGCCACGGGTACGAGCGCCCCGTCAACTCGATGATGGTCCGCGACGGCTCGCAGGGTCGGGCCCGCAACAGCTACTGGCCCATGCCGTTCGCGAAGTCCTGCCGCATCACCCTGACGAACGAAGGCCGCCGCTACGTCGAGCACGTCTACGACCACGTGGACTGGCAGAAGCTCGCGGCGCTGCCCGCCGGGACGCTGTATTTCCACGCCCGGTATCGTCAGGCGCTCCCGGCGCCGGCGGACGGCAAGCCCTACGTTCTCTTAAACGTCCAGGGCCGCGGCTTCTACGCCGGCACCGTCTTTTCCGTCCTGCAGCCCGAGGCGGGCTGGTTTGGTGAGGGCGACGACCGCTTCTTCATCGACGGCCGCGCCGCGCCGTCGATCGAGGGGACTGGCTCCGAGGACTACTTCAACGACGCGTGGGGGCTGCACGTCGAAGAAGGCCCGTACTTCGGCGTTCCTGTCGCCGAGGGAACGGGACTCGGAACGCGGATGACGGCGTACCGCTGGCACGTGGTCGACCCGATCGCGTTTCGCACGTCACTGCGTTTCGAGATCGAGCACAAGGGCTGGACATACAACGCGGATGGATCGATCAAGGCCGCGTTCGGCGAGCGGACCGATCTCTACTCGTCCGTGTCGTTCTGGTACCAGGAGGGAATCGCGCGGGGCCTCCCGGCGATTCCGTACGGCTCCGCGCGCCTCCCGCAGGGGAACGCGACGCAGATCGAGGCGGAGGAGCGCATTACCGGAGCGAAGGCGCAGAAGGGTCAGGCGTCCGTCTCGAAGGACCTGTTCTGGTCGAAGGACGTGCTCCTCTTCGAGGCGGAGGGCGCCGGCGCCACTCTCGAGATTCCCTTCGACGTCGACCAGGGCGGCGACTACGAGCTTTCGACACAGATCGCACAGGGCTCGGACTACGGCATCTACCGCGTGCTCCTCGACGGGAAGCCCGCGGTCGCCCCCGTCCTCGAGCACGAGCCGGGCGCGGACGTGCGGCCGCAGACGTCCTTCGACGGGTACTTCTACGAGACGTCCGTCGGCCTCGAGTACCCGATCGGCTGGCCTCGCCTTTCAACGGGCCGTCACACGGTCACGTTCGTCTGCCTCGGCAAGAACGCCGCGTCCTCGGGATACACGCTGGGCGTCGACAATCTGATCCTCGCGCGCACCGGCGAGGAGGGCTGGGGGAGGGCGCGGCAGGTCAGGCCGCCGCGCGTCCCGTCCGACGTCCCGGGTCTCGCCTCCGCCCTGTCGGACTCCGACCCCGTGGTGCGCGGCCTCGCGGCGCGCTCACTCCGGGACAGAGGCGCTACCGCGAGAACCGCTGTCGACGCTCTCGCCGCGCGGCTGACCGACGGAGAGTGGACTGTCCGCATGGCGGCGGCCGAGGCGCTCCGGGCGATCGGCTCCGGCGCGGCCGCGGCGGTGCCGGCGCTGTCCGCCGCGCTCGGGCGCGTTGCGGAGCCCCCGCATGTCCTGCGGGCGTGCGCGGAAGCCCTCGGCGCCATCGGTCCGCCGGCCTCGCCGGCGGCGCCGCGCCTTCGAGAGCTCGCCGCGAGGCGGATCACTTACGTGGGCGGCGTCCTGGAGCTTTCGCCCGAGTGGGCGGCGCGGCAGGCGCTCGAGCGCATCGAGAAGAGGCCGTGAGTCTCTGAAATCCGAGGGAAAGAGCCGATGAACACGAACGCGACGCGAGACCCGACCGACGTCATCCTCGTTGCGAGCGGCGACTCGCGGCCATCCGCCAACCAGAAGTGCTGGCCCGCGCAGCAGGCGCTCGAGGCGCACGTCGCGCGCGCGTTCGGCGAACTGGGGCGAAAGGTTGTCCGGGGGCACCCTTACGACGCCGATAAAAAGCACGGCTTCATCGACGGACAGGCGCGCGGGATGCGGATCTTCCGCGCCATCGACCCCGACGCTCCGTTGATCGTGGCGGAGGCCGTCTGGGAGTACACGAGCCACATCCTTGCCGGCCTGATCCGCCATCGCGGGCCCATCCTGACTCTCGCCAACTGGAGCGGCGAGTGGCCGGGCCTCGTCGGCATGCTGAACGTCAACGCGTCGCTGACGAAAGCCGGAGTCCCTTACAGCTCGGTCTGGAGCGAAGATTTCCGCGACCCGTTCGCGAAGAACGCGCTGGCGAGGTGGCTCGAGGACGGCCGTATCGTCCACGACACGAGCCACGCGCAGGTCATGGACGACCGACTCTTCCCGCCCTCCTTCGAGCCGGACCGCCTTCGCGGCGAGTCCCTCGGGCAGGAGCTGCAGAGGGAGCAGGCGATCCTCGGCGTTTTCGACGAAGGCTGCATGGGGATGTACAACGCGATCGTCCCCGACGAGCTGCTCCACCGCCTGGGGCTGTTCAAGGAGCGCCTCTCCCAATCCGCGCTGTATGCCGCGATGCGGGAAGTCCCTTCCGAGACGGCGCGTGCGCATTACGACTGGCTCACCGGGCGCGGGATGACCTTTCGCCTCGGCCCCGACGAGGCGTCCGAGTTGACGGAGCGGCAGGTCCTCGAGGGGCTTCAGATGTACGACGCGGCCGTGCGCATGGCATCGGACTTCGGCTGCGCGGCGATCGGGATTCAGTACCAGCAGGGCTTGAAAGACGTGTGCGTCGCCTCCGACCTGACGGAGGGGCTGCTCAACAACCCGGACCGGCCGCCGGTCTTCGGAAGCGACGGATCGGTGCTCTTCGAGGGCCTTCCCGTGCCGCATTTCAACGAGGTGGACGAGTGCGCCGGCGTGGATGCGGTGCTCACGAACCGCGTCTGGTCCGACATGGGTCTCGACCCCTCGACGACTCTCCACGACGTGCGCTGGGGCGCCGCTGTGGAGGAGAACGGCGTGAACGAGTTCGTCTGGGTGTTCGAGATTTCGGGCGCCGTGCCCGCGAGCCATCTTTCCGGGGGATACGCGGGCGCCGTCGGTGAGCGGCAGCCCCCGATGTACTTTCCGAAAGGAGGCTCGACTCTGAAGGGCGTCAGCCGGCCGGGAGAGATCGTTTTTTCCCGCGTCTACGTGCAGGAAAACGGACTTCACATGGACATCGGCCGCGGCGGCGTGGTGCGCCTCTCGGAGGAGGAAACTTTGCGCCGCTGGAACGCGACGACCCCGCAGTGGCCGATCATGCACGCGGTGACGTACGGGATCACGCGCGACCAGATGATGGCCAAGCACATGGCGAACCACATCCAGGTCGCCTACGCGCCCGACGCCGCGACGGCCAATCGGGCGCTGGTGCGAAAGGCCTCGATGGCGCGCGCGCTCGGGATGCGCGTGAACCTCTGCGGGGACCCGGAAGACACCCTCGACCGGCACCAGGCCGCCCGCTACCGCGCGTGAGCCTTTCCGCGGCGGCGCGCTGCGCGCTCGGGCTCGACTTCGGCACCGCCTCCGTGCGCGCGGTCCTGGTGGAGACGGCGACGGGCGTCGAGCGGGGCGGCGCCGTCGCCGAATACCGGCACGGCGTGATCGACGCGGCGTTGCCGGGATCGGCCGTCCGGCTGCCCCCCGACTGGGCGCTGCAGCATCCCGGCGACTGGCTCGAGGCCCTCGAACGCGCCGTCCCCGCGGCCGTGGCCGCCGCCGGAATCGCCCGGGAAGCGGTCATCGGGATCGGCGTCGACTTCACGTCCTGCACGATTCTGCCGATTGACGGTTCGGGCCGGCCGTTGTGCCTCGAGTCCGAGTGGAGGGACCGGCCCCACGCCTGGGTGAAGCTCTGGAAGCACCACGCCGCCCAGCCGCAGGCGGACCGCATCAATGCGGTCGCCGGCGCGCGCGGCGAGGCTTTTCTGGCGAACTACGGCGGAAAGACCTCCTCCGAGTGGCTCTGCGCGAAGGCGCTTCAGGTGCTCGAAGAGGATCCGGACGTTTATGCCGCGGCGGCCGCGTTCGTCGAAGGCGGCGACTGGATCGTCCGGGAGCTCACGGGAACCCTCGTGCGAAACGCCTGCGGCGCCGGGTACAAGGGCTTCTGGAGCGAGGACGCCGGATTTCCCTCGCGCGCCTTCTTTCATGCGCTCGACCCGCGCTTTTCGGATTTCGCGGACAAGCTCGCCGGAGAAGTGGTGCCTCCCGGCCGCGCGGTCGGGGGTCTGACGGACGAGATGGCGCGGCGGCTCGATCTCCCGCCGGGGACTCCCGTCGGCTCCGCCATCATCGATGCGCACGCGGCGGTGCCCGCCGCCACCGTCGTGACCTCGGGCCGGATGGTGCTCGTCCTCGGGACCTCCACGTGCCACATGATGCTTTCGGATCGCCACGCGCCGGTCGAAGGGATCGGCGGCGTCGTCAAGGACGGCATCGTCGAGGGATTTTTCGGGTACGAAGCGGGACAGCCGGCCGTCGGCGACCTCTTCGCCTGGTTCGTGCGTCTCGTCGGCGGCGGCCGGGCTCCCTCTCCGGAGAGCTTCGCGGAGCTGGAACGCGAAGCCGCTCTCGCTCCGCCCGGCGGGCACGGCCTTCTCGCGCTCGACTGGTGGAACGGTAATCGATCGGTGCTGGTGAACGCGAATCTCTCCGGCGCCGTGGTGGGCCTGACGCTTTCGACGACGGGGGCGGACATGTATCGCGCTCTGATCGAGGCGACCGGATTTTCCACGAGGCGCATCCTTCAGGCCTTCGAGCGCGAAGGGATCCCGGTGACGGAGCTGATCGCCGTCGGCGGACTCGCCGAGAGAAGTTCGCTCCTGCTGCAGATCTACGCCGACATCACGGGCCGACCGATCCGTCTCGCCGCATCGGGCAACGCCTGCGCCCTGGGCGCCGCGATGCTGGGGGCGGTGGCTGCGGGCCGCGCGCGCGGCGGCCATGGATCGTTCCTCGAGGCGGCCGCCGCCATGGCCCACCTGGCGCCCGCGCGAATCGTTCCGGAGCCCGCCGCCTCGGCGGCGTACGACGATCTCTACGAGGACTGGCTTTCCCTTCACGACTACTTCGGTTCGCAGTCCGGATCCGGCGTCATGGCGCGCCTGCGGCGGCGCGGGCCATGACGGGAGAAGTGGCGGGCCTGGTTCCGCGGCTGGAGGCCCGGGGGATTTCCATGGACTTCCCGGGGGTGCGCGCGCTCGACGCGGTCGATTTCGACGTGCGGCCGGGAGAGGTGCACGCTCTGATCGGAGAGAACGGGGCGGGGAAGTCCACTCTCGTGAAAATCCTGTCGGGCGAGATCGCGGGCTATGGCGGCGAGCTCCGGCTGGATGGGAACCCGAGCCGCATGGCCAATCCGCGCGAGGCGATCGCCGCCGGCATCGCCGTCATCCCGCAGGAGCTGCAGCTCGTCTCCACGCTCGACGCGGGGGAGAACATCTTTCTCGGCCGCGAGCCACGCGGCCGATGGGGTCTGATCGACCGCGGCGAGCTCGCCCGGCGGACGAGGCACGAGCTCGAGAGCCTCGGCGAGACGCACGTCCCGGCAGGAGGGCCGCTCGGCGCGCTCGAAGCGGGGCAGCGCCAGCTCGTCGCGATCGCCCGGGCGCTCTCGCTCGACGCGCGAGTGCTGATCATGGACGAGCCGACCGCTTCGCTCGGCTCCGCCGAGGCTGGCCGGCTGGAGCGGCTCGTCGCCAACCTCTCGCAACGGGGCGTGGCCGTCGTGTACATCTCCCACAAGCTGGACGAGGTTTTGCGTCTGGCGGACCGCATCACGGTTCTCCGGGACGGCCGGCGGGTCGTGACGCGCGAGACCGCGGGGCTCGACGAAGCCGAGATGCTGCGTCTGATGGTCGGGCGGCAGATCGAGCGGGTGGCGCTCGCTCCTGTGCCGGCGGATTCCCGGGAGCTCCTCCGGGTCGAAGACCTGTCGGTCGCCGACCCCGGGCGGCCAAGCGGCTTCCGGCTCTCCCGCGTGTCCCTGTCCGTCCGCCGCGGCGAGATCGTCGGGCTGGCGGGCCTGATCGGAGCGGGTCGGACGGATTTGCTTCTCGCGCTCGCGGGAGCCCTGGAGCGGCCCGTGACCGGGCGCATCCGCGTGGACGGTCAGGACTATCGGCCGTCGACTCCCGCCGCCGCCCGCGCCTCCGGCCTCGTCCTCCTCCCCGAAGAGCGCAAGTCCCAGGCGATCTTTCCCGATCTCTCCGTCTCGCAGAACATCACGGTCGGCGCCCTCGAGAACGTCAGCCGCGCGGGCTGGATCGACGGCGGCGGCGAAGGTCGGGCTGTGGCGCGCCTGACGCGGGAGACCGGGGTGAAGTCCGCGTCGGCTTCCGTCTCGATGGCGACGCTCTCGGGCGGCAATCAGCAGAAGGCGATCCTGGCGCGCTGCCTCTTCGCGGGGCCGAAGGTCCTTCTGCTGGACGAGCCGACGCGCGGAATCGACCTCGCCGCCAGGGCCGACATCTACGCGCTGCTGCGGCGTCTTTCGTCGGAGGGATTCGGCATCCTGCTCTGTTCGTCGGAGATGTCGGAGATCCTGACCCAGTGCCACCGGGTCGTCGTGTTCCGCGAGGGGCGCGTGACGGCGGAGATGGACGCGGGCGACGCGACGGAGGAGCGGGTCCTCGCGGCGGCGGCCGGCACGCGGGCGAGCGACGAACCGGCGTCGGCGGTTCCGGCGTTCGGGCGGGGTCTCTCCTCGGGGCCTCCGCCCGGAGCGCCCCCTCCGTTTGCCGGTCCCCGGCGAGTCTTTTCCCGCTTTTCGAGCCTCCTCGGGCTCGCGGCGGTTCTGCTGCTCGCGATCGTTTTCTCTCCCGTCCGCGGAGGCCGGCCCGTCTTCCTCGGACTCGGGAACCTCACGGACATCCTCCGCCAGGTCGCGGAGAAGGGGATCCTCGCCGTCGGCATGACCGCGGTCATCGTATCCGGCGGCATCGATCTCTCCGTCGGGTCCGTGCTCGCCCTCTCGGCCACCCTGATGGCCAGCCTTCTGATGAAAAGCGGGATGGGGCTCGCCGCGGCCGTCGTGGTGGTCCTCGCGGCGGGCGCGCTCTGCGGCGCGGTGAACGGGCTGGCCGTTTCCCGCTGGCGGCTTCAGCCCTTTATCGCGACCCTCGCCACGATGAGCGCCGCGCGGGGCGTGGCGCGTTACTTGAGCGGAGGCACGGCCATCCCGCTCGGGTTCGGGGCGGGCGGGGCTCCCGAATCCGTCCGCGGGATCGGGGGAGTGGTGATGCCGTACGTCCCGGTCCCCGCGCTCTTCTTCGTCGCCTCCGTGGCTGCCATGGCGGTTTATCTGAACCGGACGCGGGGCGGGCGCTACCTCTATGCGATCGGGGACAACGAAACCGCGGCGCGGCTGTCGGGAGTCCGGGTGCGGTGGCACAAGACCGCCGTGTACGTCCTCTCGGGCACGCTCGCCGCCCTCGGAGGCATCGTGCACTGTGCCCAACTCGAGCAGGGGAATCCGAACGACGGAGTGGCGTACGAGCTCGATGCCATCGCCGCGGTGGTGATCGGCGGGACGAGCCTGGCGGGCGGAATCGGAACTGTCGGCGGCACGCTCGTCGGCGTGCTGATCATCGGAGTCATCAACAACAGCATGGGGTTGAACAATGTCGATGCGAACCTGCAGCTCATTCTCAAGGGCGGACTCATTCTCGGGGCCGTCTGGCTCCAGCAGCGGCGGCGCTGAGGCGGGCACGCCGGGATCCGGAGCGCGCCTCCGCGGTGCGCGACTCGACGAGCGGGCTGGTCTGGGAACGGCCAGGACGGCCCGTCCGAGCCCCGGAGTACCCCGTCGTGGTCTTTGCCTCAATCAGCGGGCTGACCTGGAAGCGGGCAGGAGGGCCGCGCTTGGACGGCGGCCTTCTGCCCGGATCCGCGCGGTGTGCGCGCTCCTTCTCCTCCTCCCCCTGGGGTGCGGGCGGGGGCGCCAGTCGAAATACCTCGTTGGCTTCTCCCAGTGCAACCTGGGCGAGCCCTGGCGGGTCGCCATGAATGCCGAGGTCGTGGCGCGCGCGAAGGACTTCTCCAGGCTCGAGATCGTCTTTGCGGACGCGCAACAGGACAACGCGAAACAGGTCTCGGATGTCGAGAACTTCCTGCGGCAGAAGATCGACCTGCTGATCATTTCGCCCAACGAGGCGAAGCCCTTGACGCCGATCGTTCAGAGAGCCTTTGATCAGAAGATTCCGGTGATCGTTCTCGACCGGGCGATCGAAGGGGACACGTACACCTGTTTCATCGGAGCCGACAACCGCGAGATCGGACGGGCCGCCGGCCGCTACATCGTCGAGCTTTTGAACGGGAAGGGCGCCGTCGTCGAGATCAAGGGGCTCCCCGGTTCGCCCCCGGCGCGCGACCGCAGCGAGGGAATGCGCGAGGCCGTCGGCGGCTCCCCCGGGATCCGCATCGTGCACGACCCCGTGGCCAACTGGCTCCGGGAGGAGGCGATGGCCCAGATGGAATCGGCGCTCTCGGCGCACGAGCACATCGATCTCGTTTACGCCCACAACGACCCGATGGCGATGGGCGCTTACCTGGCCGCGCGGGCGAAGGGGCGCGAGAGAGAAATGAAGTTCATCGGAATAGACGGGCTGCCCGGCCTGGACGGGGGGCGCCAGATGGTCGCCGAGGGAAAGCTCGCCGCGACGTTCGTTTACCCGACGGGAGGCCGGGAGGCCGTCGAGGTCGCCTCGAAGATCCTGGCGGGGGAGAAAGTCCCTCACAGGATCGTGCTCCCGACCGCCCGGATCACCCCCGAGAACGCCCGCTCGCCCCTCCCCGAGGTCAGCCACCCGGTCCCCACCCCCGCATCCAAATAATTGAACGAACGTCCAAAAATCCCGGTCTGGGAGACGTCCCCGTGAGGGGTCGTCGGCCGTAACTCCTGTCGAATGAACGGCGCGGGGGCGACGCGCGGAGGCTCCCGTGCTGGCAGTGACATTGCTCTACACGGGGCGACGAACTGCTCCATTTCAAGGACGAAAAGATTTGCTTTCGGTACAAATGGCTTTTAAGGAGGGACGAATGAAGTTTGGCTTTGGCTCCAGGATCGCTCTGGTCTTTACCGTGTGCCTGCTGCTGGTCGTCGCGGCCTCGCCGGCGCAGACCACGGGCACGATCGAAGGCACGATCTCCGATCAGAACGGTGGTTCTCTGCCGGGTGTGACGGTCGAAGCGGCGAGCCCGAATCTGCAGGGTTCCCGCACGGCCACGACGGGCAGCGACGGGCGCTACCGGTTCGTGAGTCTTCCCCCGGGCCGCTACACGGTGAGCGCGACGCTCTCCGGGATGGGGTCCGTCCAGAAGACGGCGAACGTCCAGCTCGACGCGACGGTCACCGTCAGCATGCAGCTCCAGCTTTCGGCGAAGGAAGCGATCACGGTCACCGGCGAGGCGCCGATCGTCGACGTGACGTCGACCACGACCGGGTCCAACTACAACCAGAAGGTCATCGACAAGCTGCCGGTCGGCCGCAACTACGCCTCGATCGTCCTCTCCCAGCCGGGAGTGCAGACGGACGCGGGTGAGACGCAGGGCCGGTCGCTCGCGATCTCGGTCTACGGCTCGACCTCGGCCGAGAACCTCTTCCTGATCGACGGCGTCAACACGACGAACGTCATCAAGGGCTTCCAGGGCAAGAACATCAACACGGAGTTCATCCAGGAAGTCGAAGTGAAGACGGGCGGATACCAGGCCGAGTACGGCCGCAACACCGGCGGCGTGATCAACGTGATCACGAAGTCGGGCGGCAACGAGTTCCACGGGGACGTGTTCGGCTACCTGAACCGTCCGAGCTGGAGCGCGAAGCAGCGTTTCGACGTCACGCGCGACTATTCCGCGTCAGGCGACGCCTCCGCCGTGACCGGGGGTTCGATCATCACCGACGTGGACCGCCGCGAGGCCGGCGCCGACCTCGGCGGCTTCATCCTGAAGGACCACATCTGGTTCTACGGCGCCTACGACCGGGTGCTCACGGACGACAACCTCAAGCCGATCACGGGCGCCCGGGCGGGCGAGCTGTTCAACCAGAAGTTCGTCTCGAACCTCTGGGCCGGCAAGCTGACCTTCAACGTGGCCCAGGGCACGACGATCCTCGGAACGGTGTTCGCCGACCCGCAGGTCAACACCGGGGCGCTCCTCGTGCCGGCGGGCTCGAACCCGAATTCGTACAATGGCCGTCGCGACGTCGGCGGAACGGACTATGCCGGACGCCTGAACCAGCTCTTTGGCTCGTTCGGTATCTTTACCGGCCAGTACAGTCACCATACGGACCGGTTTACGACCAAGCCCCAGGGCACGGACATTGCCCGGATCGACGACACGACCATCAGCCCGACCGGCGTCACGGGCGGATTCGGACAGGTGTTCGGCCCGACCATCAACAACTCCTCGAAGCGCAACCAGTACAACGGGAGCTTCACCGCGTACTTTGCGAACAACGAGCTCAAAGTGGGAGGCGACTACCAGAAGGACGACACGTTCGGCTCGACGTACTACACGGGCGGGCAGCGTCTCGTCATCCGCAAGTGCACGGCGGGTTCCTCCGCGAACAACTGCGACCTGACGAAGGCGCCCTTCTACACAAACCCGAACGGCGTTCGAAACCAGGTTTTTTACGAGCACCGCACGTTCACGCCGAGCGCGACCGACCTGACGCCGCTCGTGACGGCTCCGTTCGACACCCCCTCCAACCGGACCGGGTTCTTCCTCCAGGATCAGTGGCGGATCCTCCCGACGTTGTCGATCAACGCCGGCATCCGCTATGACAAGGAAGACGTTCTCAAGGGCAACGGCGAGACCGCCTTCAAGTTGAAAAACGAGTGGGCCCCGAGAGCCGGGCTCGTTTGGGATTTCGTGGGCGATGGCTCGAGCAAGCTCTACGCTTCGGCGGGCCGCTTCTTCTACGCGATTCCGACGGACTTGAATGCCCGCGTGTTCACGGCGAACACCCAGGTCCGAAACTACAACTACAGCGCGACCGATCTTTCGACTCAGGACCCGACGGCGCCGCGGAAGCGGCTCATCCAGGTCGGTTCCTTTGACGGGGAGCCCGTCGATCCGAACCTCAAGGCCCCGTATCAGGACGAGTACACCCTCGGCGTCGAGAAGGCCCTCGATCCGACGCTCTCCGTCGGCTTGAAGGGCACGTATCGGAGCCTTGGCCGCACGGTCGAAGACCGCTGCGACCTCGACTACAACGATCCCGCCGCGCAGGGCTCCACCTGCGCCATCTTCAATCCGGGCAGCAACAGCCTCCAGAACGGCGGCATCCTCGGATGTAACGCGTCTGTCAACCCGGCAGACCCGACGGCCGGCGAGTGCGGGCTTCCTTCGGTCGCCGTAGGACCCGCCAAGCGGATCTTCCGCGGGATCGAGCTGACCGCTCGCAAGTCGTTCTCCCAGACGCTCTGGGCGCAGGTCTCCTACCTCTATTCGACGCTTCGTGGAAATTACTCGGGCGCCATCCGCGAGGCCTCCGGCCAGACGGACCCCGGAATCAACGCGGACTACGACTACAACCAGTTTCTGACCAACGCCTACGGCAATCTCGAGCTCGACCGTCCGCACCAGTTCCGTCTGGACACCGTGTGGACCGCTCCGTTCGGGCTCTCCGTCGGCGTGCAGGCGTACGTCCGCAGCGGCGTTCCCAATTCCCGGCTCGGGTACTACAACGCCTTCTACACGACCGAGCTCTTCCTCGATACCCGCGGCTCCAACGGTCGGACGCCCACCGAGTACGAGGGAAATCTTTCGCTCGCGTACAACGTCCACGTGGGCCCGGTAACCATCACGCCGCAGCTCTACATATTCAACATCCTGAACCGGCAGACGGTCACGGGTATCGATCAGCGCTACAACATTTACGGCTCCTACGTCACCGACAGGACGAGCCCGTTCTTCGGACAGGCGGGAGTTCAGCCCGGCAAGGTCTCCCCCGGACCGGACGCGACCCTCTGCCCGGCGAGCTCGTCCGCTCCCTGCACGGATAACCCGGACTACCGCAAGGTGACGGCGCGAGTGGGGACCCGGGCGCTCCGGGCCGCCTTGAAGCTCTCGTTCTAATTCGACTCTCCGGATTCTCTTCGGGGGCGGCTTCGGCCGCCCCCTTTTTATTGGCGCCGGTTCCGCGCGGGCATAAGATGCATCCAACCCGGGAGGTCCTCATGCGCCGCCTCACGACCCTTCTTCTCGTGTCGTGCTTCGCCACCGGCTCTCTGATGGCCTCGACCGTTCCGGCCCTCTATCAGAAGGCGAAACAGCAATTCCGGCTCCATTCCTATGCGGATGCTCTCGAGACGCTCGAGCAGATCCGCCGGGATCGCGAGAAGCCGGAAAACGAAGCGATCCGCACCTCCCTCGCCCCGGGACTCGCGTTCTATCGAGGCGCGTGCCTCGCGGCGCTCGATCGCGCGGAGGAGGCCCTGCCGGAGCTCGAGGTGTACCTGGCGTTCGAGCCCAACGCGAGCCTCGATCCGGGGATCTATCCGAAAAAAGTGATCGCGGCGCTCGAGGAAGCGCGTCGGGCGGTCCGCGAACGGCGGGAACGGCCGGACGAGACAGGGTCGGTCGCGATGAAGTACCGGGGATTCGTACCTCCTGACCGCGACGCCCGGCGAGATGCCGGAGAAGACTGGGCCGAAGGCCCCGTGCGGGTTATCCTGACGTCAGAGCAGAAGAATGCGTTCAGCCGGCTTTCGGATCCGGTCTCGCGATCCGAATTTATTTCGAACTTCTGGTTCAGCCGCGATCCGCGGCCCGACACGACGGAGAACGAGTTCCGCCAGGAGTTCGAACGCCGGGTCGCCTTCGCGGACACGAACCTGACGGATGGAGAAATGCGCGGCAGCCTGACCGACCGCGGAATGGTCTTTCTCCTGCTCGGTCCCCCGACGTACATCGGCCGCCGCCCGATTGCGACCGGAGAGGACTCCTCGGAGGCCTCGGGGATGAGCCGCTTCTCCCGGCACGACGTCACGGCGGCGACGACGGGGCTCGACCCGCGGGCTTCCAATCTCGTCGCCGACCGCATGACCGGTCCGAACAACGCGCTGCCCTCCACGGAACAGAACTGGCGCGAGGTCTGGCACTACCGCCGGGAGCTGCTCCCCCGCAGCGTGCCCTATCAGCAGGTCGACTTCGAGTTCATCACGCGGGCAGGGTACGGACGCAACGTGCTCCAGCGCGCCGCGGACGCTCTTTCTTCCATCGAGGCCGCCCGCAGGGTGGCCGAATCCGGACAGCTCAAGGCTTCCCGCTAGCACACGTCCACCCGTCCACACGTCGCGGCGGCGGGGCGGAGGACCGATGGCTGTCCGCCGCCGTGGGAACTTGTCCGACGGTGGAGGCACTCCTCGTCAAA
>JBDUBI010000188.1:0-8276 GCA_040004225.1 Acidobacteriota bacterium | reverse complement strand
TCCCAGTGCCCGGTCGTCGTGTCCTTGCCGGCGGAAAGCTCCTGAAGCCTCCCCCGCACCCCGGTCCGCGCGCCGCGACCGACGAGGTCTAAAAGACCGAGCTTCCCGAGATTCGGCAACGGGGTCGGATGCCTGGCCAGGGCGTGCCCGAGGGTGTCGCTCCCGCTGTCGCCGTACGCCTCCGCATCCGGCGCGGCTCCGACGCCCAGCCCGTCGCAGACCACGATCACGATCCTCCGGCGAGTCACGATCCTGGCTCGGGGAGGGAGTCCGTCCCCGATCTCCTCAGAGCTTCTGCCGGGCGTCGGCGCGATACGGAGAGTTGGGGTAGTCGCTCACGAGGCGCTGGTAAGTCGCGCGTGCGTCGGCGGCAGCCCCCGCCTTTTCGTAGATTTCTCCGAGCGCAAACATCATCGCGTCTTTCGGCGCGGCGGAGTCGGGGGACTCGATCGCCCGCTTCAGACGGTCGATGGCCTCCGTCGTTTTACCCGCCGCCGCGAGAAGCCTCGCCGAGTCGAGCTCCGCCGCTGCCGCGACCTCGCCCTTACCGGAGCGCGCGGCGCGAGAGAGCCGATCGACCGCGTCGGATGATTTGGAGTCCCGGGCGGAGAGAACGACGCCCGCGGCGCGTCCCGCCGCAGTCCCCGTGCTTTTCGCGGCCTTTTTCAGGTGCTCCTCGGCCTCGCGGTCGCGCTCCGCGGCCGTGGCGAAGGTGCGGGCGGCTCCCGTGGCAGCCGGCTGTCCCGCGATGGGAGCCGCGAGGGCGGCCAGGCCGGCCGAGAGTTCCCGGCCCGCTTCGTTCTCCCGATAGCTGCGGAAGGTCACGAACGCGGCGGCGAGCAGGACAACGCCGCCGAAAATCGCGGCGCCCTCGACCACTCCACGCCGGTGGTGGGACACGTAGTCGACGGTCTTGCCCATCGAGTCGGCGAGGTCGTTGCGCTTCAGGGCCTTGCGATCGATCTTCTGGGTCATGAAATCTCCAGCCGGCGATTATGTCCGACGGGGTCCGGAGGTTCAAGGCGGGGCGGGGGCGCCGCGGGGCACTCCGAATCAGAGGAGAAGGACTCGTTCGCCCCGATCAGCTGCCGTTATTCCAGCGCCACGGCGTGGGAACGAAATTGACCTCTCCCCCATTTCCGCCTTCGGAGGTGGGCAGCCACTTCAAGAGAGTCACCCTGCCCGTGGAGCCGGTGTCGTCCACGCTGATCCGGAACGTGTTGCGGTTCGGAAAATCGCCGGTCGAGTCGTTGTCCGACATGTAGATTCCGCGGCAGCCGGCGGCGCAGTTGACCGAGCCCGCGGGCACGGTCGACGTATACGAAGAACCCGGAGGGCTTCCCGGGAGGACCGGGCGGATGGAATTTGCGGCTTCCGGCGGGAGGATCGTCCCGTCGGGGCGAAAGACGATCATGTCCACGCGAGCCGCATTGCCGAGATAGGTGTCGAAGGCCACGGCGTCGGCGTCATTGACCGCTGCGCCATTAGGAGCCTTTCGGAAGACGATTTTGTCGGGGACGTGGAAATCCGCGAGAAGCGGTTCGGCGACGTCCTGGATGTAGTTGTACGGCAGGTTGTCCGCCCAGGACGTGACCCGGTGATTCGTCATGTCGAAGAACACGATGACCTGCTGGTTACGCTTGGCCGCCTGCATCCGCGCGGCGAGGACGATCGAGTGCACCTCGCGGACGGGAGCCCTCAGGTTCTCCCGACGCACGAACCGCATGAAGGTGGGAATGGCGATCCCGACCACGATCCCGAGGATGGCTATTACGATCACCAGCTCGATCATGGTGAAACCGGGGGAACCTCGGCGGTGTTTGCGCGCGGGCCGGGTTCGTGCGGTTGCGAAAGGCATGGAGTGCCCCGACATCAGGTCTCCCGTCTTGAAATTTCGTCCATTTTAGCGCATTTCGGGTCCGGACCCCGCCCGCCGCCTGTCTCCCGAAGAGGCCCCGAGAGGGCGTTCTGGCTCCCTTCGGCACGTATACTGGCGCCGTGCCGGACGAGATCAAGATCACGGGCGAGCCATCGGAGCGCGGAGACCGCTGCAAGTACACGGTCGACCGCCCCTTGGTCCCCGGCGAATCCGCCTTCCTGGCGAAGCCCCTCGAGGCCGGGATCTCTCCGCTCGCGGAGGAAATTCTCGCGCTCGACAGCATCGAATCGGTGCTCCTCGCCGAGAACGTCGTGACGGTGACGGCGGTCCACCCCGTCGACTGGCCCGCCCTGACGCTCGGAAACGTCATTCGGAAACACGTTCAAAGCGGCGGACCCGTCGTGGCGGCGCGGTATTTTCAAGATCTTCCCTCCGAGGGCGATCTCAAGTGGGCAATCAGCGATCTCCTCGAGCGGCAGATCAACCCCGCGGTCGCTTCCCACGGCGGTTTTGTCGAGTTGATCGACGTTCGAAGGAACAACGTGTACTTAAAGCTCGGAGGCGGATGCCAGGGCTGCGGCGCCGCGGACGTCACGCTGAAACAGGGTATCGAAAAAGCGATTCGCGAGCTGGTGCCGCGCGTGGGAGAAATTCTCGACACCACGGATCACGGCGCGGGGCGGAACCCGTACTACTCGCCCGGAAAGTGAAGGGCTGACGGCACACCCGTTCAGGTCTCCCGCGGCCGAAGCCGCTCTTCTCCTTCTTCCCGTTTTCCAGGTCCGTCGTTCCCGAATTCGTCCCGGGTCACGATCTCGAGCTTCGCGTGCGCGGCGCGCAGCGCTTCTTCCGCCGCGGCCGGGCTGCTCCCGCGGCTGAAGATAAATCCCAGGTACCGGGAACCCTCGGGAAGCGGGACGAGCTTCTGGCCGGGACGCAGGGTGATGGTCGCCTCGACGATCCCTTCCACCCGGCGCGCCGCTTCGAGGCCGATCACCCGCTCGAAAATACCGGCGCGCGGTATCGGGATCATCATCACGCCGGCCGCAGCGACCTCGCGGGCGGGCGACGCCGGAAGCCGGAGCGCGTGACGGAGGATGACCTCTTCGAGCGACATCCCGGTGCCGAAGCGCAGCGTCCGGGAGCAGAGGCCTCCGATCGAACGCGCGGCCGCCTCGATCAGCACGGGGCCCTTCGACCCGATCCGCACCTCCGCGTGCAGGGGCCCCTCCGTCAGGCCGAGCGCGCGCGAGGCGCGAACGACGATGTCTGCAACCGCGTCCTGAGTCTGCGGCGGAAGGCGGGAAGGCGTGACGTACAGCGTCTCCTCGAAGAAGGGGCCTTCCAGGGGATCGGGCTTGTCGAACAGGGCGAGCACCCGCAACCGGCCGTCAGTGAGCAACCCTTCGAGCGCGACCTCGGGCCCGGAGACGAAATCCTCGGCGAGGATCTCGCGGGCGGCGGATCCCCCGCGCGCTATCGCTTCCGGTTCGTCCAGAATTCTCTCGATCCGCTCCCACGCGCGGCGAAATTCCGTCGGGTCGTTCGCGAGGATGACGCCCCTGCTGGCGGCTAAGAAAGTAGGCTTCAAAACGCACGGATAGCGCACCGCGGCGGCCGCCTCCGACGGATCCCCGTCTCGCGAGAAGACGCGATGGCGAGGGACGGGCACTGCGGCGGCCGAAAGGAGATCGCGCATTCTGCCTTTGTGGCGGGCGGCCTCCGCGGCCGAGACCGGCGCGTGCGGGAGGTTCAGCGCGTGCGCGATCGCGGCCGCGGTGACCGCGGTGTCGTCGTCCACGCCGAGGACGGCGTCGAGCGCTGGTCCTTTGGCCGAGAGCTCCAGCACGCGCCGCGCCGCTGCCTCGGGATCGCGGAAGTTCAGCGTCCAGAGCCCATCGGGATTGACGGACGCGACGGCACTCGCCTCTTCCGTCGCCACCACGACGTCGGCGCCGATCCGCGCGGCGGCTTCGAGGAAGTCGGCGGCCCGGTAGGTGGTGGTCGGAAGAAGCAGGAGGAGGCGCGGCATGGCCGGATGGTACGCGCAGGGGCGCAGGGGGCGGCGCAAATCGAGAAGAACTTCGAGCGTTTCCCGACAGGCCCCCCCCGTCGGGACGAGGCGATTCGTCAGGGGCCCTCTGGACGCGCCGTCGAGATCGTGTCCTTTGCCCGTAGGATGCGTCCATGCCACGCGTTCTTTTGACCGGCGCCACGGGGTATGTGGGAGGCCGGCTCCGGCCGGCGCTCGAAGCCCGAGGTGTGGAACTGCGCTGCATAGTCCGCCGTCCGGAGGATTTTCGGGGCCGTGTCGCCCCTTCGACTCAGATCGTTCCCGGCGATCTTTTAGAGCCCTCGACCCTCGGAGCGGCGCTCGAGGGAGTCGAAACGGCGTACTACCTCGTCCACTCGATGGGATCGGGCGAGGACTTCGCCCGTCGGGACCGGAACGCGGCCGTCAACTTCGGCGCGGCGGCGAAGGCCGCCGGTGTCGCGCGGATCGTCTACCTCGGTGGCCTCGGGGATCCTTCCGCGGCGCTGTCCGAGCACCTCCGCAGCCGCCAGGCGACGGGCGACACGCTCCGGGCCTCCGGTGTCCCCGTCGTGGAATTCCGCGCGTCCGTCGTGATCGGCTCCGGCAGCCTGTCGTTCGAGATGATCCGCGCCCTCGTCGAACGGCTTCCCGTGATGATCTGCCCGCGCTGGGTTTCCGTCGCCACGCAGCCGATCGCGGTAGAGGACGTCATTGCGTATCTGCTCGGCGCGCTCGATCTTCCGGCCGGCACCCGGGGCATCTACGAGATCGGCGGGCCGGACCGCGTCACCTATGGAGATCTGATGAGCGAGTACGGGCGGCAGAGGGGGCTGCGCCGGAAGTTCATCCCGGTTCCCCTGCTCACGCCTCGCCTCTCGAGCCTCTGGCTGGGGCTCGTCACGCCGCTTTACGCCAGGGTGGGCCGGTCGCTCATCGACAGCCTGCGCAACCGCACGGTCGTCGAGCATCCCGAAGCCGCGGCCGCGGCGTTCACGGTCAAGCCCCGGGGGATCCGCGATGCGATCGCCCGCGCGTTGGTCCGGGAAGAAAAAGAGGTCGCCGAGACCCGCTGGAGCGACGCGTTTTCCGCATCCGGTCTTCGAGAGGGCCGAGGCGGAAATCGGCGCGTCGGCTCGCGGCTGGTCGACAGCCGGGCCGCCGTCGCTCCCGTCACCGTCGAGGCGGCGTTCGCGGCCATCCGGCGGATCGGCGGCGACACGGGCTGGTATTACGGAAATTTCCTCTGGAAGATCCGGGGGTTTCTAGACCTTTTGGTGGGCGGGGTCGGCCTGCGGCGCGGGCGCCGGGATCCGGACGCTCTCTACCCCGGCGATCCGCTCGATTTCTGGCGGGTCGAGGCGGTCGAGCCCGGCAGACTGCTGCGGCTCGCGGCCGAAATGAAACTCCCCGGCCGCGCCTGGCTCCAGTTCGAGACGACTCCCGCCGCCGGAGGCACCGAGGTTCGGCAGACGGCGATTTTCGACCCCTTCGGACTCCCGGGCCTCGCCTACTGGTGGGCGCTGTACCCGATTCACCGGAGGATGTTCGCGGGAATGCTGCGGGCGATCGTGAGACAGGCGGCGCGAATCGAAGAGAGGGAAACCTCATCGAAGGTGGAACCTGTTCGCCCTCACTCCGTTGAGGCGGCACGGTGATGGGGCGAGAAGCCAAGCTGCAGAAGCGGGCGTAAAGTTGGCGCAATTCGCGGCGCCGGTCTGCCGAGCTCGAAAATTAGCTGGCCGAAACCTCTTCAAAATATCCGTGTAGGTCGCGCAGGGCCTTTCGGTCGAGTTTTTGATGCCGTACCGATTCCTGCAGAAGAGCGAACGCCGCCATCCCTTCGGGAACCATGTTCTCGGCCTGAATGATCGGGACCGCCATGAGAACCTGTCGCGTGGCTTCCGACTGGTTGCCGAGCTCGAGATGAACATCCGCCAGCACCAGGTGGAGAGCGGCCACATCCGAGCGCATCTGGAGAGTCGAGAAGCCATCCTGCGCCGCCTGAAAAGCTTCGACCGCGGCCGGCAGGTTTCCCTTGGTTTTCAGGAGAGTCCCGACACCCCACTGAAGCTTCGCCAGACCCACGCGATTGTCGAGTTTTTGGAAAAGCTTCAACGTTTCCTGAGCGAGGGCTAGGGCCTGATCCGAATCGCCGAGATAGCCATGAACCTGCACGAGGTTGTTGCAGCCGATCGCGAGAAGACGTTTATTGCCGAGGCGCTCGGCTTCATCGCAGATTTCACGGAAAAGGGTTACCGCCGGTTCGAATCGCTCCAAATTCATCAGCGCGACGCCCTCGAGGAACCGGGACTTCAGGGCGTCCTCAGCCATGTTCAGCTTACGAAACGTTCGCGTGAGAGAAGGAAGGAGTTCCAGAACGGCGTCGAACTCGCGCTCCTCCGCTCGCAGTGCGAGTCTCTGGTAGGAAACGCGAGCCCAGTCTGCGAGTGCATTGATCGTCTGCCGGAATGAGGACTCGGACCGGTCGAACCACCGCCTCGCTTCGTCGCGACGAAAGAGCATCCGACACGCCGACCCCGCGAGAAGAGCCAGCTCGCCTAGAAAATATTCCCGCTCGTCGAAGAGTCCTATCGGTCTTTCAGGGGATTCGACAAAGTTGTAAAAGAAATCGGCCTCCTCGCGGACGAGTGCCGGGTTTACCTCACCCAGACCCCGGAGAGCCCCGCAGACCGCGAGCAAGGTTTCCGGGGCTTCGAGAGACAACTCGAGTGCTCGAGGTCGCCGCTCGGGAATGGGAACCGCAAGGATCTGAGACGCCTCTTCGCTCGCACCCTCGTGAGCGGTCCCTCGAGGAGGAAAGCGGATAACACGTCCCGTCATCGCCAGATCCTCGTGGGCGGGGTTCGACTCCCGCAAACGGCATTTCGCACCGGGTGTCCGGCGACAGGTCCGACCTCGATCAGGGCAAAACCGCGCATCAGCCTCCGAGGGGTTTCCGAACCGCGAATCATACGCGGAACTCGAATCCGGAAACGAATCCGTCGGCCTATCTCAGAACGGGATTTGACCCACAATCTTAATGACGAACTTCGAGGGTGTCGGCGTCGTGGGAGCTTTGGGGGCCGGAGTGGGTCCGCTATTCTGAGACTCACGCTCCGGAACGCGCACGGGGGTGGGGTTCGAGGACATGATGCATCTCCTTGCTTCGCCAAAGACCCGGGGGAAACCGGGTTGATTAGAATCGGGAATATTGGATCACAGGTGAGAAACAGGCCTCGAACGGGCCTATTTGGACCCCCGGACCTCGATCTTCCCCGGCTCTCCCGGCGAGGTTAAGAGGAGCGGCGCGTCCCTCAGGATCGCCCGGTGGAGCTCGCGGTCGTTCGGGCGGCCCAACCGACCGACGGAGAAACCCGGTTCGACCGCGTCCCGGAACATCGGTGAGCGCGCGCGGGGGTCGCGCCTGCCGGCTCTCTTCCCGCTCGACCGTGATGTCGACGGTTGAGATTTCGATCATTCGATGGCGCGCTGAACCGACACGACCCGCGATGGTTTCGTGCCGGAAGAGCGGAGACTCGGAAGAGGAAGACCGGGACCGCACACCTGATAGGTTCTCCCCTTCGGACAGGAGCTTTTGATGTCGCGATTCCGCGCGCTTGCCCTTATTCTGCTGGCCCTCATGGCGACCAACGCGTCCCCGGCGCCCCACAAACGCGGCGCCCCCGCGGACAGGCCCGCCCGGGGGGACGTGCTTCCTTTCGCGGCGGTCGAGACGACCCTGCCGAACGGGCTGAAGGTCATCGTGGTTCGCACGGGCTTTCCCAACATCGTCTCGCTGCAGATCCCGGTGCAGACCGGATCCCGGAACGAGATCGAGCCGGGCAAGTCCGGGTTCGCCCACTTCTTCGAACACATGATGTTCCGCGGCACGAAGGCCTATCCCGCCGAGAAGTACCAGGCGATCCTGACCCGGGTCGGCGCGCGGCAGAACGCTTCGACCTCCGACGACTACACGAATTACTACACGACCTTCTCCAAGGAAGACCTGGAGACGATGCTCGAGGTAGAGGCGGACCGCTTTCAGAACCTCGACTACTCGCTCGAGGGGTTCAAGACCGAGGCCCGGGCGATTCTCGGCGAGTACAACAAGAACAGCGCGAACCCGTTTTCGAAAATGGAAGAGGTCCAGCGCGAAAGCGCCTTCACGACCCACACCTACCGCCACACCACCATGGGCTACATCAAGGACGTCGAGGACATGCCGAATCAGTTCGAGTACTCGAAGACGTTCTTCCGGCGCTGGTACAGGCCCGCGTACACGACGATCATCGTCGCCGGCGACGTCAACCCGCCGGACGTCCTCCGCCTCGTCACGAAGTACTGGGGCGGCTGGAAGGGCGG
>JBDUBI010000163.1:0-8316 GCA_040004225.1 Acidobacteriota bacterium | reverse complement strand
GCCGGCGCCGTCGCGGTCGAAGAATGGCTGGACCGCCGCAAGTGGAGCGCGGGACGGCTCTGGCCGAAAGCCGGGATCGCTCTCCTCATCGTGGCCGTGACCGTGCCGCTCATCCCGGCCGTGCTCCCCTTCCTGCCGCCGGACCGAATGCTCGCGTACCAGCGCCGGCTCGGCATCGCGCCGCAGAAGACGGAGATCCGCCACGACGGACCTCTCGAGCAGCGCCTCGGAGATCAGTTCGGATGGCCGGAGCTCGCCGCGGACGTCGCGCGCATTTACCGATCCCTCCCGCCCGCGGAGCGCGCCCGCACCGGCATCTTCGCGAGCAATTACGGCGAGGCCGGCGCGCTGAACCTCTACGGCCCGGCGCTCGGACTCCCCGCGCCGATCTGCGCTCACCAGAACCACTACTTCTGGGGACCGCCGCGGCCCGAGCCCGAGAACCTGATCTGGCTGCAGTGGAGCCGCAAGGGGGTCGAAGACCACTGCCGTTCCGTCGAGCAGGTGGGCGAGCACTTCCACCCCTGGGGGATGTCGGAGGAGAACAGGCCGATCTATCTCTGCCGCGGCCTCCGACACACGATCGCCGAGTCCTGGACGCCGGACTTCAAGCACTGGAACTGACGCGGTCCGAGGGGAGACAGGGTTCCCTGCCGCGGGCCCGGGTCACGATGAACGCCCGGGTCACGAAGAGGAGTCCGGCCCGACGAGCTCGTCCCGAAGGTCGACAGGATCATCGGCGGTTCGGGACCGCAGCCTCGACGTCTCCGATCATTTCCCGCTCTTGTCTTTCCCCTCCTCCAGGTGGAACTTGTGAAGGAACCGATGCAGGACGGGCGCCAGGATCACGCCGACGATCGAGATCAGCGTGAGTCCGCTGTAAAGGGCATAGAGACCGGCAAAAACCTTGGCGCCGGTGCTTTTGAGGTCGCCGACGGGACCCATGCCCGACAGGATCATCGCGGCGTTCAAAAACGAATCTGGCCACGTCTGCTCCGCGAGGAACCGGTACCCGAGCATGCCGCCCGCGAGCGAAATGGCGATCAGAGCAAGACCCAGCCCGAGCGCTTTTACGAGGCGCGCCCGAAAGGCCGGCCACGGAAGCAGCGGTCTCGAGTGGTGCTCGAAACCGAAGCTTCCCCCCGTCCGGCGGCGCGACACCATCAGCTCAGTCTAGCCCGGCGAGAGATCGGGCCCCTCGGTCCGCGGGCATGGGGGGAGCCTTTTGCGGTCCCTCACGGCACTCGCGAAAGGATCCCACAGCGAGACGACGGCCGCGGACGTCTGGCGATGCGGACCGCGCCGTTACAATCGACGAACACAAAGCGAGGCCTTGCGGATGAGCTCCCCCGACAACCCGGATGACCCGCGCCTTTCCGAGACTCGCGCCGCAACCACGCCGTCGGACAACGCTCCTCCGCCGTCGGTCTTTCTGAAGCCGGGGACTACGCTCGATCATTTCGAAATCGTCGAACGCCTGGGCTCGGGAGGCTTCGGCGTCGTCTATCGCGCGCGCGACACGCGTCTCGGCCGGACGGTCGCGATCAAGGTCCTCCCGGAGGACTTCCTGCGCGACGACGAACGGCGCGAGCGCTTCCGGCTCGAGGCGACCGCCGCGTCGGCGTTAAACCACCCGCACATCTGCACGATCCACGATTTCGTCGAGTCGGAGGGCTGCCACTTCATCGTGATGGAGCTCGTCGAGGGCCGCACCCTCCACGACATCCTCGCCGACGGCCCGCTGCCCGCGTCGAAGGCGATCGACCTCGGGACCCAGATCGCGTCCGCGCTCGCCGAGGCACACGGCGCGGGCATCCTGCACCGCGACATCAAGGGAGCGAACATCGTCGTGACCGCCAAGGGCCAGGCGAAGATCCTGGACTTCGGGATCGCCAAGAGAATGGAACCCGGCGGCGACACCACCCGGGACGCGCGCTCTCTCACGGGCACCGGGATGGCCCTCGGGACCCTGACGTATATGTCCCCGGAGCAGCTCCTCGGCAAGCCGATCGACGCCCGCAGCGACCTCTTCTCGCTCGGGGTCGTCCTCTACGAGATGGTGACCGGCCGTCTCCCGTTTGCCGGCAGCACACCCGTCGCGGTGACGGACGCGCTCCTTCACGAGCCCCCGCGGGACTTCGGAGATCGGCCCCTTCCTCCCCGTCTCAAGGCCGCGATCGTCAGGCTCCTCGAGAAGAACCGGGAGAAGCGCTATTCGAGCGCGGAGGAACTCCGCGGGGACCTCGAGGCGATGAAGGAACGCCCGGAGGGCGCCCAGACGGGGGGCCGCGGCCTCCGCCGCTTCTCGATCGCCGCCGCCGCCGCTGCCCTCGTCGCGCTCGTGTTCGCCGGCTGGCTCTGGCATCGCGCTTCGCGAACCCGGTGGGTCCAGTCCACGGCCATCCCGGAAATTGCCCGGCTGGTCGCGGCCGAGGATTATCAGAGAGCGGCATCGCTGATCCGCGAGGCCCGGGTCGTTCAGCCGGAGGACCCCACCCTCGAGAAATTCTGGATTCAGTCCACGCTGGAGGTGTCGATCGCCAGCACTCCGGAAGGAGCAGACGTCTCGGTCCGTCCCTTCCGGGGGCCGTCACGCGCATGGACGCCGGTCGCAAAAACTCCAGTGAAGAAACTGAGGGTCCCACGAGATTTCTATCTCTGGCGGATCGAGAAAGCGGGATTCCTGCCGGCGTTCGAGATCGAGCCGACCTGGTCGATCGTTCACAAGATTCCGTACAACATCGTCTGCCGGCTCGACCGCGCCGGCAGCGTCCCGGCGGAAATGGTCCGCGTTCCCGGCGGAGCGTTTCGCCCGCCGATCCCGGGTCTCGATTCACTGCCCGAGGTTTCACTCGACGATTTCCTCGTCGATCGGTACGAGGTCACGAACGAGGACTTCAAGAAGTTCGTCGACGCCGGCGGGTACCAGAGAAGCGAGCTCTGGAAAGAGCCTTTCTCCCGGGACGGCAGGACCATTCCGTTCAGCGAGGCCGCGGCCGCGTTCCGCGACGGGACCGGCCGGCCGGGTCCCGCGACCTGGGAGCTCGGCAGCTTCCCGAAAGGCCTCGACAAGCACCCGGTGGCAGGAGTGAGCTGGTACGAGAGCGCCGCGTACGCCGCCTTCGCGGGAAAGACCCTGCCGACGGTCTATCACTGGAACAAGGCGGCGCAGACGCAGGCGAGCCTCCTGATCTCGCCCGCGAGCAATTTTCACGGCGCGGGAACGCTGCCGGTCGGCGACGACAGAATCAGCGGATTCGGGACCACCGACATGGCCGGCAACGTGAAGGAGTGGTGCTCGAACGAGAGCTCCGACGGCAAGAGGTTCCTCCTCGGAGGAGGCTTCGGCGAGCCCACCTACATGTTCATCGATCAGGACGCGCAGTCTGCCTGGGACCGCCGCCCGAATTACGGATTTCGCTGCGTCCGACTCGCGTCCGCCGCTCCGCCCGCCGCGACGGCGCGGATCACGGCCGCGTTTCGGGATTTCTCGAAAGAAAAGCCGGTCTCAGACGACCTGTTCCGGGCCTATCGAGGCAGTTACGTGTACGACAAAAGCGCGCTGAACGCGCGGGTCGAGGAAACCCTGACCCTCGGCGAGTGGCGGCAGGAAAAGGTGACTTTCGACGCGGCGTACGGGGGAGAGCGCGTCATCGCCTATCTCTTCCTGCCGAAAAACGCCGCGCCGCCCTATCAGACCGTCGTGCTCTTTCCGGGCTCGGGAGCGATCATGGCGGACAGGTTCGTGCTTTCGCCCTACGCGGACTTCATTCCGAGGAGCGGAAGGGCGCTCCTGGCTCCCGTCTTCAAGAGCACGTTCGAGCGGCGGGACGCGCTGAAAGACGACAATCCTTCCGAGACGACGTTTTACAGGGACCACATGGTCGCCTGGTCCAAGGACCTCGGCCGGTCGATTGACTACCTGGAAACCCGGTCCGACATCCGCCGCGACGCCCTCGCCTACATGGGGCTCAGCTGGGGATCCCAGGTCGCGCCGGTCATGCTCGCGGTCGAGCCTCGTTTCAAGCTCGCGATCCTGGAATCCGGAGGGCTGGATTTCTCGAGGTCTCTGCCCGACGCGGAGCAGCTGAACTTTCTCGGCCGGGTCCACGTGCCTACGCTGATGATCAACGGCAGATACGACCATTTTTTTCCGGTCGAGAGCTCGCAAAAGCCGTTCTTCCGGCTTCTGGGAACGCCCGAGGCGGACAAGAAATACGTCCTCTACGAGACGGGCCACGCGCCGCCGAGGAAAGAAGTCATCCGCGAGAGTCTCGACTGGCTGGACAAGTATCTGGGGCCGGTGAAACGGTAGCGTCGAAGCCACCACCTCCTCCCTCTCCCCGGGCTCGGGGAGAGGGTTGGGGTGAGGGGGCCCGCAGGCAAGTCGAGCGCTCTCACCACGGCGGCTGACCAGGCCGCGTTCCTTTTCACGCCTTGGGAGACGGTCCAGGGCAAGGGCAGCTCTTTCTCGAGCCCTGTCAGGCTTGAAGTCTCGCCCCTCACCCCGGCCCTCTCCCCCGGCGCGCGGGGAGAGGGTGCGGCGACGTTTGCCGCTATGCTCCATGGAAGGGAAAAGGAGGACGCGCCATGAACACTCGACGGGAACTGCTTCTGGGGACCCTGGTTGGATTTTCGGCCGTGATCGCCGCCGCGCGGCCACGGAAATCCGGACCGCTCGATGTCACCTACTACTACCTCCCCGGCTGACCGATCTGCGCCAGAATCAAGCCCGCCGTGAGCGGGTTGGACCAGGAATACAAGGGCCGGGTGCGCGGTCAGAACCTCGACGCGACGACCCCGGAGAACAAGACGGCCATCAAGGAGCTCGGTTTCGAAAACCACGGGCTCGTCATCCGCTCTGCCGACGGGAAAGTCGTGTGGAAGCAGCCCGATCATGAGGTCAAGATCGAGGACGTGCGTCGTGAGCTCGACAAGTTGCTGAAAAGTTAAAAAACGGTTTTTCGGGCGGCCGAAGGAATCTCCGAGCCGCCGCTCTCGGAGATCCGGCCGGTCGGATAGTCTCTCGGCCGATCGTGCCGGACCGAAATACCGTCGTCGAGCTTCTCCGCGCCCCGGCACTGGCGGCCGCGGGCACCCCGGCTCTCCTCGGAGTTGGCCGGCGTTCTCTTTCGCGTGCGGGACTGACGCGTCAGATCGAGGACATCTCGCGATCCCTGCGCGCCGCCGGCGTGCGCTCCGGGGATCGGGTCGCGATCTGCCTCCCGGATGGACCCGAAATGGCGACGGCCTTCCTCGGCATCTGCTCGGTCGTCCCGGCCGCTCCGCTCAATCCGGCGTACCGGGAAGAGGAATTCGCATTTTTGCTCACGGACCTCGAGGCGCGGGCCTTAGTCCTTCCGGAGGGCGTCGAGTCTCCCGCCCGCCAGGCGGCGCATCGGTTGGGAATCCCGGTGCTCGACCTGGCCGCCGACGCGGAAACCGCCGGCGTCTTCCGGTTTTCGTCCTTGCTTCCCTCGGAGCAGGGGCTCCCTCCCGCGGCACCCGAAGATGTCGCGCTCCTGCTCCACACCTCCGGCACGACGGCGCGACCCAAGCTCGTCCCCCTGACTCATCGAAACCTCTGCGCCTCCGCGGCTCACATCGCGAGCACCCTCGAGCTGACGGAAGCCGACCGTTGTCTGAACGTCATGCCTCTGTTCCACATCCACGGGCTCGTCGCCGCGCTTCTGGCGTCGCTGTCCGCCGGAGCGAGCGTCGCCTGCAGTCCGGGATTCCAGGCTCCCTCGTTTTTCGACTGGATGGACCAGTTCGATCCGTCCTGGTACACGGCCGTGCCGACGATGCACCAGGCAATCCTGGCGCGGGCGCCGCGATACGCGCCGGTTCTCGAGCGTCGGCAATTGCGTTTTCTGCGCTCTTCCTCCGCGGCCCTTCCTCCGCAGGTCGCAGCGGAGCTCGAGCGGGTTTTCCGCGCGCCGCTCATCGAAGCCTACGGGATGACGGAAGCCGCGCATCAGATGGCGAGCAATCCTCTCCCGCCGCGCATCCGCAAGCCGGGCTCCGTCGGCCCCGCGGCCGGTCCCGAAGTCGCCATCCTCGGCGAGGACGGCGAGACGCTGGCCGCCGGCGTCCGAGGAGAGGTCGCGATCCGGGGATCGAACGTGACGGCGGGATACGTCAACAACCCCGAGGCCAACGGGCGTGCCTTCACGAACGGCTGGTTCCGCACGGGCGACCAGGGGTCGCTCGACGCGGACGGCTACCTGACGCTGACCGGGAGGTTGAAAGAGATCATCAACCGCGGGGGGGAGAAGATCTCGCCCCGGGAGATCGACGAGGTGCTGCTCGACCACCCGGCGATCGCTCAGGCCGTTGCCTTCGCCATGCCGGATCCGCTTCTGGGCGAAGACGTGGGCGCGGCCGTCGTCCTTCGCGAGGGCGGGTCGGCCACGCCGGGCGAGATCCGGGAGTTCGCCTCATCCCGTCTCGCGGACTTCAAGGTTCCGCGCCGGGTTTTCCTCGTTGCCGAAATTCCGAAGGGACCGACCGGAAAGGTGCAGCGGATCGGTCTCGCGGAGAAACTCAGCCCGCCGGGAGCGGAGCCGCATTCGCGCGATGACACGAGCGTCTCGCCCCGAACTCCCCTGGAGGAAAAGCTGGTCTCGATCTGGAGCGAGGTGCTTCGGATCGATCGGATCGGCGTGACGCAGGATTTTTTTTCTCTCGGGGGCGATTCGGTGCTGGCGGGGCAGGTGGGGGCTCGGATTCAAAGCACTCTCGGAGTGCAGCTCTCGCTGGTCGCCATTTTCGACGCCCCGACGGTCGCGGAGCTCGCTCTCAAAATCGCGGCCCGGACGCAAGATGCCTCGGCTGAAGATGGCGTCATTCCCCGGAGGAGCGCCGGCGCGCGGCCCGTCCTTTCGTTCGCGCAGGAGCAGATCTGGTTTCACGAGCAGCTCGATCCGGGCCACTACAACCGCGCCACGAACCTGCGCGTCCTCGGTCCCGTCGATCGAAAGAGTTTCGAGCGGGCGCTCGATCGAATCCTGGAGCGCCATGAAATTCTGAGGAGCTCGTACCCTTCGGAAGGCGGCATTCCCTTTACCGCCGTCTCGCCGAAGATCGAGCTTCCGTTCGTCTTCCGCGACCTCCGCCAACTTCCCGGAGATGCTCGTGAGGCGGAGGTTCTTCGGATGGCGCGGGAAGAGCTCGAGCGGCGCTTCGATCTCGAGCGAGGTCCTTTGATCCGTGCCGCCCTTCTCCGTCTGGAGGACTCGGAGCACATCCTGCTCGTCACCGTTCACCACATCGTGTTCGACCGATGGTCCGTCGGAATCCTCGCCTCGGAGCTCGCATCGCTCCACGAAGCCTTTTCTCGCGGCATAGCCGATCCGCTGGCCCCCCTCGCCATCCAATACGCAGATTTTGCGCAATGGGAGCGGGCCCGCCTGCCGGGCCTCCGGGAGGGACTCCTCTCCTACTGGAAGGGCCGGCTCCAGGGAGCGGCCGAGCTGGAGCTCCCGGCCGACCATGCCTATCGAAAAGGAGTACCGCGCCGATTCGGAAACCATTCCTTTCGGTTGTCCGAGCAGATCGTGGCGCCGCTCGGGGCCGTCTCGCGGAGCGAGAGCGCTTCGCTCTTCATGATCCTGCTTGCGGCCTACCAGGCGGTCCTCTTCATTCGGAGCGGACAGACCGACGTGGTCGTCGCCAGCAATTCCGCCAATCGCGGGAGAATCGAGACCGAGCCGCTGATCGGATTTCTGGTGGACCTGATCGTCTTCCGGACGGACCTGTCGGGGAATCCGAGTTTTCTCGAGCTTCTCAAGCGGGTTCGCGAGGTCGCCCTCGGGGCATACCGTCATCACAATCTTCCCTTCGCGGCGCTCGTCCAGGGAGTTCGGCCGGCCCGGATACCGGGTCGGATTCCGTTCGCGCGCTCTCTCATCGCCCTGAACACGCTTCTACCCGTCGTGACGCGCGGTGCGACCACCTTCGAGTCCCTGGGCGCCGGAGAAGAAGCCGCCCGATTCGACCTGAGCGTCTTTCTGGAAACCGGGCGCGATGGGATGTCGGGCGTGTGGAAGTACGACACCGGCCTCTTCGAACCCGGCACGGTGGCGGGGCTCTCCAGGGACTACGAAGAGCTGCTGGTCCGCGTCGCGAAAGACCCGCAGACCCGGCTCGACACATTGCGCGCGGAGCTCGGCCGGCGTCAGGACTCGGCCGGCTGAGTTTTCGATTCACTCCCCTCTCCCCCGGCGCGCGGGGAGAGGGAGCAGGAAGAGGAGAGATTCCCCTCTCCCCGCGCTCGGGGAGAGGGTCAGGGTGAGGGGGCATCTCCCTCTCGCT
>JBDUBI010000252.1:0-8374 GCA_040004225.1 Acidobacteriota bacterium | reverse complement strand
TCCACGATGCGCCCGATCCGCGCCGCGCGATCGCGGAAGCGTCCGCGTTCTTCGTTGGCGGTGGAAATACCTTTCGTCTTTTAAAGACGCTCGAAGAACTCCGGATTCGAGACGCGCTTCCGGCCGTCGGGCTCCGCGAGCCCTTCTGACTCGTCCGGAGCGGCGGCGCGCTCAGGCTGAAAGACTCCACCCCACCCGGGCCAGTGTCTCGTCTTTCCCGAGAAGGCCGGTAGCCTCAGGAATATGGAGCTCGCTCAGGTTTAGCTAATTTTTTTTAGTATAAATCAAAATAAGACGTTATTTAATAAGTAACAAACGTACATATCCAGAATTATAATTTGCTCCTTGTTATACGAAATACTTCGTACTAACTTGTTCGTATGAATGACGAGAACCAACCATGACACGACCGACGGCCCCCGCCAGACGACCGACCGACGCCGAGCTCGAGATCCTCAGGGTGCTGTGGGACCGCGGCCGGGCCACCGTCCGCGAGGTCCAGGAAACGATGAAAATGCGGCGCGCTCCGGGGTACACGACCGTTCTGAAGCTCCTTCAGATCATGACCGAGAAGGGTCTCGTCGAACGAGACGAGTCCGAGCGGGCGCACGTCTATCGCGCCCGCCTCGAGCGCCAGGAGACGGAGAGACAACTCGTCGGCGACCTCCTGGAACGCGCCTTCGGAGGATCCGCCTCGCGTCTGATCCTCCACGCGCTCGCCACGAAGAGCGCCTCTGTCGAAGAGATCGCGGAGATCCGCGAGTTTCTCGATCGGATCCCGGGAGACAAAGCGTGAACGGCTGGATGACTTTTCTAGACGCTCCGGCCGCGCGCGCGCTTGCCCGAACTCTTCTCGATTTCCTCTGGCAGGGGGCGGTGATCGCCTCGCTGCTGGCGCTGGCGGACCTCGCGGCGCAAGGCCGTGCGAATGCCGCGCGTCTGCGGTACGCGCTGGCGTGCGCCGCGCTGGCGCTGATGGTCCTCTTCCCCGCGGCGGGACTTCTCCGCCGGGCCGCCTCCCTGGAGGCGGAGCGCTCTTCGATGCGCGCCGCCGCCGCCGCCGCGCCCTCTCCGCGCGTGGGCGCGCCGCTTCTCCAGAGATCGGAAACGGCGCTCGCTCCCGCCGGAGAGCGCTTCGTGCCGCTGTCGCGGCTCCTCCTGGCCGGTTGGTTGTGCGGTGTCTTCGGGCTTTCCCTTCGCCTCCTCGCCGGATGGAGGAGCGCGGGGCGACTCGCGGTGACAGGAACGACTCCCGCCCGCCCGCAGATCGCCGCGCTCGCCGAAACGCTCTGCCGACGCCTCGCCATTTCCGCGCCGGTTCGAATCCTCGAATCGGCGGTGCTGCAGGTACCGGCGGCGATGGGAGTCTTCCGGCCCGCCGTGCTTCTTCCGGTGTCGTCTCTCACGGGCCTGCCGGTCGAGCAGATCGAGGCGCTCCTCGCGCACGAGCTCGCGCACATCCGGCGACACGACTATCTGGTCAACCTGATCCAGAGCGCCGCCGAGACGCTGCTTTTTTACCATCCCGCCGTCTGGTGGGTCTCGGGGAGGATGCGCACGGAGCGGGAAAACTGCTGTGACGACCTCGCCGTGGCCGCCACGGGCGACCCGATGATGTATGCGCGCGCGCTGGTCGATCTCGAAGAGCGCCGCGCCTTCGGAAGCTCGCGCACACTGGCGCTCGCGGCAGACGGCGGACGGCTGCTCGGTCGCGTCGCGCGGCTGTTTCCGCAGATGCGCCCTCCGAGGCACTCCAAGCCCCGGGCGCGGGCCGCCGGCGCTCTGGGTCTCGCCTGCGTCCTCTTGGTCGGCGCCGCGGCGCGTGTTTCGCCGTTCGACGAGGATCCCGCCGAGCTGTCAGGGGCGCCGCGCCCGGCCCCCCCGCCGATCCCCGCGAGACGCCCGCTTCCCGCCCGCCGCCTGGCTCCGCCAGTCCCGGTCGTGGCGGACTCCCCTTCCCCGGACTCCGGCGATTTTGGCGCGCTCCCGCCCGTGATCGCCGCGCCCGCTGTTCCGCCCTCTCCGTTGCGTCCCGCAGCGGCCCCGGGTTCCCCCGTGATCGCCGCGTCCGCTGTTCCGCCGTCGCCGGTGCGCCCCGCGACGCCCTCCGTGCCCCCCGCGATCGCCACTCTTCCCTCTGCCACCGCCTCTCGTCCCGAGCTTCCGGACGCGGTTGTCGAAGGCGAGCGGGTGGCGCCTGCGGTCGCGGCGTCCGCCCCCTCCGCCCTGCTGCGCGCGGAGGAGCTCGATTCGCTGCGATCCCATCGGGTCACGCCCTCATTTCTGACAGAGATCGCGGCGCTGGGATACACGCGCGCGTCGACAGACGACCTCATTTCGCTCCGCATCCACGGCGTGTCGCCCGCGGATGTCGCGGAATTCCAGAAGGTATTCGGCGCGGTCAGTCTGCGGCGCTGCATCGAATTCGGGATTCACGGGGTCACTGCCGGCTGGATCCGGGAGATCCAGGCGAGCGGGATCTCCCGCTTCACTCCGGAGGAGGCTCTCTCGCTTCGAATTCACGGAGTGACCCCGAACGACGCCGAGGCTTTCCGGCAGGCCGGCTACGAAGCCATGACCGCGGAGCAGGCCGTGAGTCTTCGAATCCACGGCGTCGAACCCCGCGACGCCGCTGCCTGGGCGGGACCTCGTGGGACGCGGCCGACCTTAGATGAGCTCGTTTCCGCCCGCATCCATGGCGTCGACGCGCGGTTCGCGCAGGAGATGCGATCGGCGGGTTTTCCTGACGCCGGCATCGACCAGCTGACGTCCTTCCGGATCCACGGAGTCGACGCGTCCTTCGTGCGAGAGATGAAGGCGGCGGGGTTCCCCTCGCTGACGGCCGAGGAGGCGATCGGCTTCCGGATGCACTCCGTCACGGGGGCGTACGTGCGGGAAATGCGCGAGCTCGGCGTGTCCGCGCTCGACCCGGACGGTGTCGTTGCGCTGCGAATCCACGGCGTCACCGCCGATTTCGTCCGCTCCCTGGCCGCGGAGGGATACGGCAGTCTCTCTTCCGACGAGCTCACGTCCCTGCGACGGCACGGGATCACCGCGGAGGAAATCCGCAGATGGAACCGCGAAACCCGCACGCATCTCCCGCTCGACGATTTGCTGGACTCACGCCTTCCGAAAAGGAGTCCCCGATGAACTCGAATCGCGGTCTTCGCATATTTTTTCCCGCAGCAGCTTCCCTCCTTTTCTTCGCCGCGATCCTGATCGGTCCCGCCGCGGCGGGAGTCCTCGCCGAGGACCGGGCGGAAAATTCGGCCACCCCGCTCGAGGGCCGGTGGCTCCTCGATTTCGACCGGGACGACGGCCGCCTGCAGCTCTCGATGGAACGGCGTGCCGGCAGCCACAATTCGCAGAGCTCATCCTCGTACCGCCTGGAGGACTTTCGAGATCTGCGCCGCCCCGCGGGGCGCGAAGACGTTCCCGCCCGGTTCGCTCTCGTTCGGGACGCCGGGACCTTCTCGTTCGAAGGGCACCTCGACGCGCGCGGGGGGGCGGGCCGGTTCCAGTTCAGCGCAAGTCCTGACTTCGCCCGCGCGTGGAATGCCGCCGCGCGAAAACAACTCTCAGCGGAGCAGCTCTGTTCGATGGCGCTGCACGATGTCAGCCTCGTTTTCTTGAAGGACCTGCGCTCCCTGGGCTACACCGACCCCTCCGCGAACAAGGTCATCGCGATGCGAATCCATGGGGTGACCGCGGACGAAATCCGGGAGCTTCAGTCCCTCGGATACGGAAAGCTCTCGACCGACACGCTCGTGTCGTTTCGGATTCACGGAGTCACCCCTCAGATGGTGCGGGAGCTGTCCTCGCAGGGATACGAGCGCATCCCGCCCGATCAGCTCGTCTCCATGCGAATTCACGGCGTGACACCCGAGTACGTCCGCGCGTTTGCCTCGCTGGGTTACCGCGACGTCTCCCCCGATTCCCTGGTCTCGATGCGGATCCACGGCGTCAACCCCGAATACGTCCGGGATCTGTCGGAGCTCGGCTATCGCAACGTCTCCGTCGACGACCTCGTCTCGATGCGCATCCACGGCGTCACGATCGATGACATCCGGAAGGTGCAGGCGCGCGAACGGAACGTGTTCGTCGATGAGCTCGTCTCCCGCCGGATTCACAGCCGTTCCGAATAGGCCGGCGTCGCGTCTCCCGGAGCGGGACCTCCGGGAACCGTCGTTCGCGGGCGAACCTGCGCTGTCCGGAAATGGACACCCGAGTCCCGCCAGCGGCCAGGCGTGCCGCCCCGGGAACCCCGGTCCTCTTTTCCTTCAGGAGGTTGCGGCATTCGCCGTCTGGCACGCGCTTCGCCCCTGTCGGATCCGATGGACATCGTTCGGGAGGACCTTTCGAAACAGCGCAAGCGCAAGCGGATCCTCCTGATCGGCGCGGGCATCGCCGTCGCGCTTCTCATCACCCTGGGGCTTTCCCGGTTGAAGCCCGCTGCGCCGACAGTGGAAAAGAGCGCCGTCTGGATGGATGTCGTCAAGCGGGGCCCGATGCGCCGGGAGGTCCGCGGACCGGGCTCGCTCGTGCCGGAGTCGGAGGGCATTCTTCAGATTTCCGCTTCGACGGACGCCCGGGTCGAGCGGCTCTTAGTCCAGCCCGGGAGCACTGTGGCTCCGACGGCCATCCTGCTCGAGATGTCCAATCCGGAGCTCCAGCGGGACGCCTCAGACGCGGGCTGGCAACTGAAGGCCGCCCAGGCGGAGATGACGAACACCCGCATTCGCCTCCAGAAAGAATTGATGGACCAGCAGGCCGCTGCGGCAACTGTCGAGTCCGACTTTCATCAGGCGCAGCTCACCGCGGAGGCCAACGAGGGCCTTTTCAAGGACGGCCTCGTCGCCAACCTCACGTTGAAGCTCTCGCGTGTGCGGGCGGGCGAGCTCGCGACGCGCAACCAGATCGAGCACAAGCGGTTGGAGGTGTACTCCGAATCCGCCAGGGCGCAGGAGGACGTGCAGCGGGCCAAAGTCGAGCAGCTGCGCGCGCTCGCCGATTTGAAGCGCTCGCAACTCGAGGCTCTGCACGTGCGCGCGGGCATTGCCGGCGTGCTCCAGGAGCTCCCCCTCCAGGTCGGACAGCGGGTGACGCCGGGCACCACGCTCGCCAAGGTGGTCCAGCCGAACAAGCTGAAGGCGCAGCTGAAGATTGCTGAAACGCAGGCCAAGGACATCGGCATCGGGCAACCGGCCTCGATTGACACGCGCAACGGCATCGTCGAAGGGAAAGTCTCGCGAGTCGATCCTGCGGTGCAGAACGGGACGGTCACCGTGGACGTCGCCTTGAAGGGCGAGCTTCCGAAAGGCGCCCGGCCCGACCTTTCGGTGGACGGCACGATCGAGCTCGATCTCCTTCCCGACGTGGTCTCGGTGGGCCGGCCGGCGTTTGGGCAGGAACAGAACCTCGTGACCCTCTTCCGCGTCAATCCGGAAGGCGACGAGGCGCAGCGCGTGAAGGTGCGACTGGGGAAGAGCTCGGTGAATACGGTTCAGATCGTCGAGGGGTTGAAGCCCGGGGATCGCGTGATTCTGTCGGACATGAGTGCGTGGGACGCGTACGACCGCGTGCGCCTGAAGTAGCCGCCCGATAAGGAGGACCATGAGCGCCAACGGTCAACCGGTCATTCGCCTCGAAGGTGTCACGAAAGTCTTCTTCACCGACGAAGTCGAGACCCACGCGCTCGCCGGAGTTCACCTGGACATCCGCAATGGCGAGTTCCTTTCGATTGCGGGCCCGTCCGGATGCGGAAAGTCGACGCTCCTTTCGATCCTGGGTCTCCTCGACTCTCCTTCGAGCGGAAGCTACATCCTGAACGGGAAGCCGGCCCAGAGCCTGAATCTCGCCGAGCGCGCCCGCATCCGCAATCGGGAGATCGGCTTCATCTTCCAGAGTTTCAACCTGATCGGGGACCTGTCGGTCTTCGAGAACGTCGAATTGCCTCTGACGTACCGGGGTATGGGCGCGGCGGAGCGCAAGAAGCGCGTGCAGGAAGCGCTCGAGCGCGTCGGCATGGCGCACCGGGTGCGGCACTTTCCTTCGCAGCTCTCGGGCGGTCAGCAGCAGCGCGTGGCCGTCGCGCGCGCCATCGTCGGCCAGCCCCTGATCCTCCTGGCGGACGAACCGACCGGCAACCTCGACTCGGTCAATGGCGAGGCGGTGATGTCCCTTCTCCAGGAGCTGCACAGAAATGGCGCGACGATCTGCATGGTGACGCACGATCCCCGTTTCTCGCGCCACGCCGACCGCACGATCCACCTGTTCGACGGCCACGTCGTCGAAGAGGAAGAGGCGGGGCGGGCCGAGCGGGAGCTCGTCGAGAGCGGGTTCGTCGCGGAGCACGGGGATCGGCAGCGCGGCACCGTCGAGACCTGATGCCCCGGCATCTCCGTCACGGCGTCCGACCGGTCTCCCCCGGCTACTTCCCGGCCTCGGGGATTCTCTTCCGCGGCCGCGGCTCCCGGGACGTCACGTCGGCCGACCGCCCGGCCAGCGCGCGCGTCGCCGTCGTGAACGAGGCGATGGAGCTCTTCGCGGTCGCGGTCGTCGCGACCTCGCTGAAGGCGCCGCGAGCGACGGCCATCCGCCCCATCGAAGCTTCATGAAGAGCGGACTCCGGCAGGCTGTTCGATCCCTGGCCCGGAGCCTCGGGTTTATGGTCACGGCGATCATCACCCTCGCCATCGGCATCAACGCGGCCATCTTCTCGGTCTTGAATGCTGTCGGTCCCCTGACTGCGTTGCGGCAGGAGTGAATCCATGACCTCCGCTCGCAAATGGGCGCCCAGACGCCACAGTCCGATCTTCCCTCCGCGACACGTACGAGACACGCCGGAGCTCCCGGCCCAAAACGAAGGAAGAGAGCCAAACCATGATGACCAGTGAGAGCCGCGGCGCGTCGACCGTCTCCGGAGAGAGCGTGCCCCGGTCCTCTCAACCGAAGGGACCCACCGTGATCCGGACGCGCAACCTGGAAAAGAGCTTTTCGACGCGCGCCGGTCAGACCTGGGTGCTTCGCCGCATCGACCTGCAGATCCAGGAGGGAGAGTTCGTGTCAATCATGGGCCCGTCCGGGGCCGGGAAGAGCACACTGCTCTCGATCCTCGGACTCCTCGACCAGAGCTGGGCCGGCGAGTACGAGCTGTTCGGGACCTCCGTTCACTCGCTGAAGCCGAAGGACCGTATCGAGCTGAACAAAAAGCTCATCGGCTTCGTTTTCCAGCAGTACCACCTGCTGGACAACCTGACCGTCCAGGAAAATCTGGATATTCCTCTCTCCTACCGCAACATGAAGGGGAGCGAGAGGGCCGCCGCGGTCGCCGACACGCTCGATCGTTTTCAGATCGTGGCAAAAAAGGACCTCTTTCCCAACCAGCTCTCGGGAGGGCAGCAGCAACTCGTCGGCGTTGCGCGCGCGCTCATCGCGAAGCCGAAGCTTCTGCTGGCCGACGAGCCCACGGGCAATCTCCATTCCGATCAGGGCCGGGAAATCATGCGGCTCTTCAAGCGATTAAACGACGCCGGCACGACGATCATTCAGGTCACGCACTCCGAGGAGAACGCGAAGTACGGCAACCGCATCGTCCGGCTCCGCGACGGCTGGATCGTGGACGAATAGGGCGTGCCGGCGCTGCCGCGGGACGAGGCGGGGCACGTCTGATGGGGAACGTTTTCCAGGACCTGCGCTTTGCCGTCCGCACCCTGGCGAAGAGCCGCCTCTTCTCCGGCGCGGCGATCGCAACGCTCGCGCTCGGCATCGGAGGAAACTTCGCGATCTTCAGCGTCGTCCACGCCGTCTATTTCAGGCCGCTCCCATTTCCGGAGGAACACCGGCTGGTGCGCCTCCATGACGCGACCGTCGCTCCGGGAGGCCAGGTCTATCGCGGGAACCTTCTGACGCCGAGGTGGGAGGCGATCGCGCGGCGATCGCGCACATTCGACCGTTTCACGGCGCAACGCCCCGAGACCCTGACCTGGACCGAGGGGACCGCCCCCGCGGCCCTCGAGGGAGCGAGCGTCTCCCCGGGAACCCTGGAGCTCTTCGGGATCTCCCCGACAATCGGCCGACGCTTCACCGCCGAGGAGGAGCGCCTCGGCTCCGCGAGCCGCGTCGCGTTGATCTCCAGCACTCTCTGGAAGCTGCGTTTCGGTGGGGACCCGTCCGTCGTCGGCCGGCCGATCCGGCTGCCGGATCGCACGCTGACGGTCGTCGGCGTCCTTCCGGAGGGCTTCCATTTTCCGTACCACGCCGATTTCTGGTTGCCGCTCACCGTCGACGCGTCTGACCGGCACGACGTGTTGACGATCGCCCGCCTGGCTCCCGGAGTAGACGTCGCGCGCGCGCAATCGGAGATGGCCGGTCT
>JBDUBI010000137.1:0-8398 GCA_040004225.1 Acidobacteriota bacterium | reverse complement strand
GAGACGGCTCGGTTGGGGCGATGCGGCGTCCTGGGTGGGGGGAGGGCTCGGCCTCGCGGCCGCCTTCGTCAATTTCTTCCGCCTCGCGGGACGGTTGAACCGTTGAGCGGCCCTTCCCTCGACGCCTCCTCCTCCGACATCGACGCCCTGATTTCCCGCGTTCGGCGGCGCTCCTGGGTGCTCGGCGCCGTCGGAATCGCCGGCGGATTTGCCTTCGGGTGGCGTTCCGGGGTGTCCTTGACAATCGCGGCCGCCGTCGTTATTTTGAGTTTTCTCGCGCTCGAGAGGCTCACGTCGCGGCTCGTTCCCCGGCAGGATCGGCCAGGATTTCGAACGATCGCGCCGCTCCTTCTCGTAACCGCCGCGAGTCTGCTACTCTTCGCCGTCGTTCTGTTTCGCTGGAAGGGGTTCGAGCCGGTGGCGGGAGCGGTCGGACTGTCCATCGTGGTCCTGTCGATCGTCCCGGAGTTGTGGATTTCCCGGCCCGATTGAGAGTGAGGGAAGAGTTTGGAAGAGCATCACTCGATCCTGTACGGTCCGATCAACGGGCTGTTGAAACGCATCCTCGGAGAGCCCCCCGTCGAAAAGCTCTCGCCGGCTCAGGGGGCGTTTTTCTTCCCGGACGGGAAGGAAGCCTGGATTCCGGATGCCGCGATCATGACCCTTCTCCTTCTGCTGATCTTCGCGATCCTTTTCCCTCTCCTGGCGAAGCGCTACGACCGCGAGAAGCCCTCGAAGGTCCAGAGTTTCTTCGAGATGCTCGTCTCCGGGCTGCGCAGCATGTGTGAGGACGTCATCGGCCACGGGGGAGAAAAGTACGTCCCCATCATCGGGACCTTCGCGATCTTCATCGGGGTCGCCAACCTGTTCGGACTTTTCTTTTTCCTTCAGCCTCCCACGGGTTCGCTGTCGACCACCGTGGCCCTCGCCGTCATTTCTTTCGTTTACTTCAACTGGAAGGGTATCCAGGAGCACGGTCTCCTGGCCTATCTCAAGCACTTCACGGGACCTCTGCTCTTAATCGCCCCGCTTTTTTTCGTCATCGAGATCATCGGGACGTTCGCGCGCATCCTCTCCCTGTCTCTGCGGCTCTTCATGAACATCTACGGAGAGCACACGACGACCGGGGTCTTCGCCAGCCTGGTCCCGATCGGAGTTCCCTGGCCGATGATGGCGCTCGGTCTTTTCACGGCGGCGCTGCAAGCCTACGTTTTCGCGCTTCTCTCGGCGGTCTACGTGGCTGGAGCGACCGCTCACGAGGAGCACTGAGACAGTCGAAACCGAAGCGAAACGCCTCAAAAAGCACGTACGAAGCGGGGGGCTGCCGGCCGAAGCCCGTGATAACTTGCTCGATCACCGCGCCGGCGGGCGCGTCAAAGAAGGAGATTTGCGGATGGTGAAGAAGACGATTCTGTTCTGCGCGGTCTCGCTCGTTTCGGCGCTTCCGGCCTTCGCGCAGGAGGCGGTCACGACGGCGGCGACGGCGCCCTCCGGGGTTCGCTGGGGAGTGATCGGGGCGGCTTTTCTGCTCGCGATTGCGGCCGCGGCCGGCGCGACCGCTCAGGGCCGGGCGACGGCGGCGGCGTCCGAGGGAATGTCCCGGAATCCGGGGGCGGCCAAGGACATCCGGGGAATGACCCTTCTCGGGCTCGTCCTGATCGAATCCCTGGTGCTCTACGCGCTCCTCATCTGCTTCCTGATTCAAAACAAATAGGCTTCTCAGGGCTCCGGCGCCACCGCCGGAGCCCTTTCCCTCGTCCCCTCCCGCATTCCCAGGGAGGTCATTTCGTCCTCGACGGAGGACACACTGACACCCGGAAGAAACCATTCCCGCGCCCCCGTCGTACTTCCTTTTGTCGCCTCTCAACGTCTGGGCGGCGTAATCCGTAGAATCGAAGACGGTTACCGGGCGGACGCCTCGAGATGCCGGATACGCGGTGGTGGGCAGGATTATTGAAATACAGGGAGTCATGGAAAAGGTAAGTGTGCAGCCGAAAACGGATCAGCCCGGCGTCTCGGCGTGGGACTTCGACTCCCTCGTGATGCCGTATCTCGACTCGCTCTACAACACCGCCTACCGGATGACCCGGAGCGCGGAGGATGCGGAAGATCTCGTCCAGGAGACGTACTTCAAGGCATACAAGTACTACGACAAGTTCGAAGAGGGGACGAATCTGAAGGCGTGGCTCTTCAAGATCCTGAAAAACACGTTCATCAATAATTATCGTAAGAAGAAGCTCGAGCCCCGAAGCGTCGATTTCGCGGAGATCGAAGACTCCTTCGAGCGGATCGTGCGCCGCGACAACTCCGAGCAGGCTCCGGACCCCGAGTCCGAGTACTTCAACGGCGTGATGGACGAGGACGTGAAGAAGGCCCTCGAGTCCCTGCCCTACGACTATCGGATGGTGGTCCTGCTGGCCGACCTGGAAGACTTCTCGTACAAGGAGATCGCCGACATCCTGGACTGTCCGGTCGGGACGGTCATGTCGCGGCTGTACCGCGGACGCAAGCTGCTCGAGAAGGCGCTTTTGAAGTATGCCCGGCAGCACGGGTACATCCGGGGCGCCGAGCCGACGAAGATGCGGACGCGGCCGAAGAGCCCCGCCGCCTGATCTTCCCCGGAACGGCCGGGGCGCGGGTTGAGGCGCAGGACGGGTCAGACGGCGGGAAACGGGCGTTCCTGCCGGACGCGCTTGCCGGGGCAGGAATTTCGGCCTCGGACGCCTCGTTGCCCTGTCCGGCACCATGAACTGCGCCCAGGCTCGTTTCCTCCTCTACGCCCACCTCGAACGGGACATCTCCAGGGCCGAGGCCGATGCCCTTTCCCGTCATCTGTCCGAGTGCTCGCCCTGTGAGGCGCGCGCCCGCTCCGCGCGCGGACTCGCTCAGGTCCTCCGGTCCCGGATGGAGCGCTCGCCGGCTCCGAATCGCCTGAGAGAACGTCTGCACCAGGGCGACGTTTCGCCGAAGCGGTTCGAGTACCCCCTCCTGGCGACTGCCGCTGTCGTGCTGTTTCTTCTGATCCCCTTGGTCGCGGATGTCTCCGGCCGCCGTCTTGAGCCGGGGGAGCGGAAGGCTTCGGGGCTGTCCGGCGGGTTGTCGCTGGCGTCGTTGTCGGGGGCCGGCGGCGCAGGCATGAAGGACGCGAACCCCGTTTCCCGCCAGATGACCGGAACGCTCGTTTGCCTCGACTGCGAGTCCCGCCTCGAAGCGGGGCTCTGCCCGCTTCCGAAGGCCCACCACGAAGCGGCGTTCTGCGCCGACAACGGCGAGGTGTGGCGGCTCATGTCCCGCGATCAGGCGATGACCCAGAAGTCCGCCGGCCAGACGTTAACCGTCGAAGGAGTCGGGTTCCCCCGGTCCGGGTTCCTCCGCGCGAGCCGGGTCGGATATTAAGCCGTCGCTTCCGCTCTCTGCGGGATCTGCCGTTCGCCGGCGGCGAACGGCACCGGCCGGCGGACCGGCCGGATGCGGCCTTCGACCGCCGGCCTGATCCCTCCGCTCTCTCACTCTCCCGCGCCGAGAGGCTCCTCCACCGTCGCTTCCGCTCACTGCGTTCGCTCCCGCTCCCGCCCCGAGAGGCTCCTCCCTCCCTCTGGTCGGGAGACTCCTCTCGGGGCGAGCTTAGCCACCATCGTGGTGAAGGCGCAGCTCTGCCCCCTCGCCCCGGGCCCGGGGAGAGGGATGGGGTGAGGGGGCCCGCAGGTCAGTGCTGCATATTCGCGGCTCCGGTGATCAAGACCTCCCTCGATGCGCGCTCGGGAGTGGGCTGAGGGGTCCGCCGCAGGCAGGCAGGATGCGCTCGCCGCTGCGGCGGATTTCCCCGCCTCCCGAGCCGGAGCTGATAGGTTTTCGCGTTCATGACGATCTGCGCTTCGGCTCCCGCCCGCGTCGATCTCGCCGGCGGGACCCTGGATCTCTGGCCGCTGCACGTTCTCCATCCCGGCACGGTCACAATCAACGTCGCCATCGGTCTCTTCGCGTCGTGTCGGGTTCGGCGATCCCGGAACGTCTTTCGCGTGTTCGCTTCGGACGGCGCGTTTGATTGCCGCGCGGCAGAATCCAGCGGTCTGCTGGAGGAGCCCCGCGCCGCGCTCGTCGGTTCGCTGCTGGATGCTCTGACGATCCGGGAGCCGCTCGAGATCGAGCTCGAAACGTCGGTCCCGTTTGGATCCGGGCTCGGAGGATCGTCGGCGCTCACGGTCGCGCTTATGGGAGCGCTCGAACCCTTCGCGCCGCGAGACCTGACGGGAGTGGATCGCGTCGACTTCGTGAGGGACGTCGAGACGAGGGTCCTCGGAAAGCCCGCCGGGGTTCAGGACTATTACCCCGCGCTCGCCGGAGGCCTTCACACGATCCACTTCCTGCCCGGGGCGACGCGGGCGATACGAGAGGAGGTGGAGCCTGCGGCGTGGCAGCGGCACCTCACTCTGTTCGACACGGGCGCGGCGCATTCTTCGGGACTCAACAACTGGGAAGTCTTGCGGGCGCGCCTCGAGGGAAACCCGGAGGTCATACGCGGCATCGAAGGCGTGAGGCGTGCGGCGGAAGCCATGGCCGGGGCCGTTGCCCGCCGCGATTTTCAGGCGATGGGGTCGGCTCTCGCGAACGAGTGGGAAGCGCGCCGCAGGCTCGCGCCCGTCGTTTCGACGCCGGTGATCGAACGTGCCATAGCCGCCGCGGTCGTCGCCGGGGCCTGGGGCGGAAAGGCGTGCGGCGCGGGCGGAGGCGGCTTCGTCGTGATTCTCTCGCCGGCGGAAGCGACATTGCGTGTGCGGAGCGAGCTCACGGCGCTCGGTGTCGGGAAAGTGGTGCCCGCGGCGGTCGTCTCGCGAGGCCTCGAAGTGAGGGAGCCAACGGAAGCGGGGGGGACGAGCGGGTCAGTTCGGAATCCGCCGCGCGAGCGGTGAATCCCCTCTCAGGGAGTCCCTCTCAGGCCCCCTTCATCCACGCGACACACCGCTCGAGCTCCCGGCGCATGCCGGCGGGCGACTGAGCCCGATACCATTGACCGTGGCCGGGCAACACCCACTCGAAGGAGTAGTCGAGAAGGCGTTCCATCGACCGCGTCTGCTCCTTCCACGAGTACCAGCACGCGTCGCGGAACGCGACGAGTCCTTTGCGGCTCTCCGACCATGCGAGATGGTCCCCGGTGAAGAGGAATCTGTTCCGGTAAAGGAGCACGGCGTGGCCCCGCGTGTGCCCGGGTGTCGGAATCGCGAGGAGGTCGTCACTCAGGGCGACCGCTTCGTCGCCCCGGAGGAAGCGCTCGACCCCGGCCGTGTCCGCCGTTCGGTCGGCCTCGTGAAGGATCCGCTCGCAGGAAAAGCGGCTCCGAAAGGCGGCATGGTCCGCCACATCGTCCCGGTGCGTCAGGAAGAGGGTCGCGAGGCCGCCTCGGTTCTCGAACTCCCGAAGGAGGTGCGCCACGGCGCGCGGGGAGTCGACGAGGACGTTTCCCTCCGGGCGCTCGATCCAGTAGCTCCAGGCGCCGAACGAGTCCTTCGAAGTGAATCCGCAGAACGAGACGTTTTCGTCGACGACCTCGGGGAAAGACTGGATCGCCGCCCGCGCGTCTTCTCGCGGCGACGTCCCGATCGATCCAGTCGGGCAGGCGACCAGTGCCATCAGAGCGCGGCGCTTCTCGAGCTCGCCCTCCGGCTGACGGGCCACGAAGGAGTGGTCGGACGCCTCCGCGAAGACCGTGGGCGCGATGCGGCGACAGGCGTCGCAGTCGATGCACGTCCGGTCGACGTAAAACGACCCGTCCGCGTTCTCCGGCCAACGCTCGGGCCGTCCGGCCACTAAATCCTCTCCGGCGCGACCACGGTGCGCGGCCCGGGAGCATCGCCGGTGTTCACCGTCGTTTTCGGCTCGATCAAGAGAACGTGCGCCTCCTCGTCGGCCGTCGGCTTGTGCTCGACGCCCTTCGGGACGATGAGGAATTCGTTCTCGTTGAGATCGACGTCTCCGTCTCGAAAACAGATGCGCAGTCGTCCCCGGACGACGAGGAACATCTCGTCCTCGGCCTCGTGGGAGTGCCAGACGAAGTCGCCCAGGACTTTGACGAGCTTGACGTGGTTCTCGTTCAAATCCCCGACGATTCGCGGGGTGAAGTGCTCCTGAAAGAGCGCGAGCTTTTCGGCAAGGTTGACCTTTTCCATGCCCCAACATACGCCGGGACACGGCGGCTCGTTTCGCACGGCCCTACTCCCCGAAGCCGGACTCCCCGCGGCGGGAGGCCCTCGCCCATCGAGCCGGTGGAGGTAGGACGGTTCTGATTTCTCTCCCGGCGGGGCGCGCGCGCTCGAGCCGGAACGTCCCTACATCCGTCCGGGCTCGGGAATGCCCAGGAGATCCAGGGAACGGGCCATTTCGCGCCGGAAAATTCGCGCGACCGCAATTCGGCGGTTCCGAACCCCCGTATCGGCCTCCTGAAGGATCGGATGGCGGTGATAAAACTGGTTGAAGCCCTGGGCGAGCGTGAACGCCTGCCGGGCGAGTGTGGAGAGCTCGAGGGTCTCGACGGCCCGTTCCGCGACCTCGGGTAGCGAGGCTGCGTCGAGAACCAGCGACCAGAGGTCGTCCTCCCAGTCGCCCTCCGGCGGAGCGGCGAGGATGCCCTTCTCCTCCATTTTCCGGAAAATGTTTCCGGCGCGCACGAGGGAATACTGGAGGTAGGGCCCCGTGTCTCCTTCGAAGTTGAGCGCCTCGTCGAAATCGAAGGCGATCACTTTGTTGCGCCCGAACTTGAGCAGAAAGTAGCGCAGCGCGCCGATCGCAATCGCCCGCGCGTCCGACTCCGCGTCGGTCCCTTCGCTGTCGCCCCGGCGTTTCAGGACCTCGCCGCGGGAGCGTTCCAGGAGCAGTTCGACGAGATCGTCCGCCTTGACTCCCAGCCCTTTGCGGCCTGACATCTCAACGTACGGCTTCTTCTCGTCCTCCGCGGAGAGCCGGTATTCTTCGCCGAACCGAAGGGCGAGCTCGCGCGCCGCGGCGGGGGACAGGGCCACGATCTCGTAGGAAAAGTGGGCGCTTCTCTCCGCCTCCGAGGCGAACCCGAGCACGCGAAGGCCCTCGCGAACCACCTTCTGCGGGTAGGACTGGCGGACGTCGATCACGTTCACGACGCGCTGCGCCTTTCCGAACGAGGGGGCGTCCGAACTCCCCCCTTCATGGGCCGTTCTCCAGACCGCATGCCGCCGCACGGATTCGGGGACCTCGCCGGCATGCACCGTCCCGGAGTCCCACGCGGCGGGAAAGGGGAGATAGTCGAAGTCGATCCCCAGGAGCCCGAACTTCCACAGCTGGTAGGCGATGTCCTTCGCCGTGTAGGTGACGGTGCCGTTCGAACGGACGAGGATCTTGTCCGGCTCTTCCATTCCGGCGAAGCCCTCCGATTCGGAGAGGCGCAGGACCCAGCAGCCGGCGTGCTTGCCCTCGGTCTCGAGGATGACGGCGCCGGAGCCGCGGAGCATTTCGAAGGCGCGCGACCAGAAGTTCTTCTTGAGAATGTCGCTCTCTCGCGGCAGCAGGTCGTAGGCGATTCCGATGCGTCCCATGGTCGCCAGATGGGCAGAGGAAACCGCATGCGCGACCGCCGCGGCGATCCGGGCGACCTCGTTGTCCCCGGCTTCGATGGCGTGGAGCACCTCGGACCGCCACGCCTTCGTCTCCGGTCGCGCCTCGTACGTGCGGCCCACCTCGGCGTACACATCCCAGCAGAGGTAAGCGAAGCCTTTCGTGTTGGGCTCCGCGCCGGGAAGACGCGCCTCCCGGATGGCCGTATGAGCCTCCTCCTCGGTGCGGACCCCGCCCAGGTGCATCATGCCCGCGACCACGTCCGCCACCTGCACCCCGGTGTCGTCGAGGTAGTTCTGGACCTCGACCTCCCCGCCCAGGAACCGGAGGGTTCGCACGAGCACATCCCCGAGCACCGCGTTGCGCAGGTGTCCGATGTGCGCCGCCTTGTTCGGGTTGATGTTCGTGTGCTCGACGACGGTTTTTCCGGGGCGGCGGGCGGGGGCGGGCGCAGCGTCGGCGAGAGACGCAACGAACTCCGGCCGGGCAAACGCCGCGTTGACGTACCCGCCGCCCTCGACCCGCAGAGTCGAAATCCCCGCGGGAAGCACGACTGCCGCCACGATCTCCGCCGCGATCGCCCGGGGCGCCTTTTTCAGCGCCTTCGCGAGGTCAAACGCCACGGGCGACGCGAGATCTCCTAGCGCCACCCTGGGGGGGCGCTCCACGACCACGCGCTCGATCGTCACTCCGTAGAGAGAGAGGGCCGCATCGGCGAGCGCCCGGGCGAGCGCCGAGCGAAGTTCCTCGAGGGTCACGGCTGGCATGGCGGCGGAGTATAAAACGTCGCCTTCGCTCACTGCGGGACGTGCCGTTC
>JBDUBI010000075.1:0-8443 GCA_040004225.1 Acidobacteriota bacterium | reverse complement strand
CCTGCTCCCTCCGTTCGCTGCGGCTCCCGCAGCGGGAGGCTCCTCCTTCCCTTCGGTCAGGAGACTCCTCCCGCTGCGAGCTTGGCCACCAGCGTGGTTGGGGCGCAGCTCTGGCTCCCTCGCCCCGCGCGCCGGGGGAGAGGGGTGGGCTCCTACGAGCCGCGTGCCTGCGCCGGATTCGGGTTGAGGCTGAGAAGGCGACCTGCCGCAGAAGGGTTGTAGAACGGTCCGCCCTCTCGACTTCGGTGCAGCGGAGCCGCCAGAACGCCCGTCGTTAGAATCCGTCCATGACCGCCGCGCTCGTCCTGGCCTCCTCGTCGCCTCGGCGTGCCCGGATTCTGGCGGAGATGGGAATTCCTTTCGTGGTCGACGCTCCCTCCGTCGACGAGACGCTTCTCTCCGGGGAGCTCGCCGATTGTGCCGCGGGCCGACTCGCCCGAACGAAGGCGGCGGAGATCGCGCGCCGGCGGCCGGAGTCCTCCGTGCTCGCCGCCGACACGCTGGTCCTCCTGGAGGGCGAGATCCTCGGGAAGCCCCGGAACGACGCGGACGCCGCCCGGATGCTCGCGCGGCTTTCGGGCCGGATCCACCGGGTGGTCACGGGCGTCTGCCTTCGGAAAGGAGACGGGGAGGAGCGTTCGGAAGTCGCCTGGAGCTCCGTGTCGTTCGCCCCGCTGTCGACGGAAGAGATTTCCTGGTACGTCGCGACCGGAGAGCCCGGGGACAAGGCGGGCGCCTACGGAATCCAGGGTCTCGGCTCGAGGTTCGTCGTCGGGATCGAGGGCTCCTACACGAACGTGATGGGGCTCCCCGCCGCGGTGGTTTACCGCCTCATGAGGGCATCCCGCGATTCCGCTCTCGCAGCTCTCGCTCTTTTTTCCCCCTGAGCTTCATCTCGTACATTCGCGCATCGGACTGCGCGAGGGTCGACTGGAACTCGGCGTCCATCCGATGCGTTGCCCACCCGACGGAAAGGGACGGCTGCAGCTGCTCGACCCCCGGGATCGCGGGCAGGCGCCTCGCGAGCTCCTCCGCCTTCTGAGCGGCGGACCCCTCGTCGGTCCGCGGCAGCAGGACGAGGAATTCGTCTCCGCCCCAGCGGAACACGAAGTCCGATTCCCGCACGCACGAAGTCAGGTAATTGGCGACGAACTTCAGCACGTCGTCTCCCACCTGATGGCCTTTGACGTCGTTGATTTCCTTGAAGCGGTCCACGTCGGCGAGGAGGACCGAAAGAGAGATCCCGTACCGGCGCACGTTGGCGAGCTCTCTTTTGATGACGTCGTTGAAGTGGTGCCGGTTGTAGAGGCCGGTCAGAGGGTCCCGGACCCCCATTTCCTTGAGCTGCTGGTCGGAATGAAGAAGCTGCTCCATCTCGGCCGCGAGCCGGGACTGGCTCGCCTCGAAGAGAAGAATGATGATTCCGACGGCGACCATCATTTCAAGGAGCATCGCCGCGAAGTTGCCGTACTGCAGCATCTCCGGCATCGCCGCCGGGTCCCGGAAGCGCAGGTAACCGAATCCGATGACCGCCTCCTCGACTCCCCAGAGGAGGAAGGAGATGGAGAGGAGCACTCGTCCGGCGCGCGATCCCGTCGTGATCGCGAACGAAACGGCCGCGGTGACGTACCCAGCCGCCAAGACCAGGGCGATGGCCGCCGAGTGACTGCTTGCGGTGCCGGACTGCATCGCCGTCCACCAGGCGATCGCGACGATCGGCACGATCCACAGAAGTTCGTAGGCTCCGGTGCCAGCGCGCTCATCGCGAAAACGGCGCACGCCCCGCAGCAGGAAGAGGAGGTGAGCGAGGAGCGCGATGTGAAGGAGAAAGACGAAGGATCGCGTCTCCGCGATCATCGGCATCACGAGCTCGAGGCCGAGCCCGCAAAGAAGAAACGCCCACGACGCGATCCAGTCGAGAAAAGCGCGCCGGCGGATCTTCTTGTAGAGAAGCAGAAACAGCAGAAACAGCAGGACCGTCCCTGCCGCCTGAATGAGCAAGGAAAATTGATAAACCGGCATCAAGTTGGTTGGCGATCCTTTTGTCGGCGGGAATCTTACCCGTTGGACGAGTCGGGAGATAGCCCGGATTTCTCCCCGTGGCGAAAGCGCGATACAAGAGCGACATGCCTGACGGCCGGGAACGGAGACGCAGGACCACGACCGGCGACGTCGCGATCGTCGCGGCGACGCCGGCGATCGCGCGGGGGGCTGCGGCGTGGCTCGCGCGCGATCTCCCCGCGGCGCGCCTTCGCCCTTTCTCCCTGCCGGGCTACTGCGCGCGCCGCAGCGTTCCCCTGCCGCTGGTGCTCGCAACCGCGGGCCTCGACCGCGACGCCGACCGCGCGTTCCTTCTCGAGGCGCGGGATCGTCTCCTCTGGCCTCCCGCCGCGGGCGACCTGTACGACGCCATCGCCGGAGTGCTCACGCACCTGCTCCCCCGCGGCGCCACTCCCGCGCTCCCCCCAGGTCTGAAAACCGCGCTTCTTCTGGAGGGGGAGCTGACCCGGGAGCGAGCGCGGGCGGCGCTGACCTCGTCCGCCCGGCACTGGATCGTCGAGCACGTCGGCCTCGTCCGCCTCTCCGCCGCCGATCTCGTCGAGCTCGCCGGGAAAGGTGTCTCCTGGTCGGCGCTTCACCCGACTCGGCTGCTGGGAGTTGCGTCGTGCGGAGCGGGAGAGCGCGGGATCTTTCCGCGTGGGACGCGCCTGTTCCAGCGCCCGTCGCCGGTCAATCGCGCGCGCCGAGCGCCGAGACGTAAACCTTCGATTCGATGAACACGTCGAGAAGATGCGCGTCGATCGCTCCGCGAAGGGCCTCGGACCTGAGAATGTCGAGCGCCCGGTCGCTCGGAACGGCGCCCTTATACGGCCGATCCCGGGCGGCGAGCGCATCGTAGATGTCGCTGATCGTGATCGCGCGGACAGGAAGGGGGATGCTCGCGGCGACGAGGCGCCTCGGGTAACCCGATCCATCCAGCTTCTCGTGGTGGGCATAGGCCCACTCCGGGACGCGGGAAAGGTCGGCCGTCCACGGGATGCGCGAGAGGAACTGAAACGTCGAGCTCACGTGCGACTCGATCTCCAGCCGTTCCGAAGCAGTCAGGCTTCCCCTGGGAATCGACAGATAGGCCATCTCGGCGGCTTCCAGGACAGGGCGGCTTTTCCCGGCAGGATCCCGGTACTTCAGGGTCTGCAGGGCGAGGACCTCGGCGCTCGCCTCGGACGTGAGCAGCGTCGGTTCGTCGGCCCGCAAAACAACGGCCCAGGCCTCTTCCAGCAGAGAGGCGCGGTCCGCCAGGACGCGCGCGACCCGCTCGTTCGACCAGGCGTCGCGCGCCGCGCGCTCCCAGACTTCCGCGGCAGCCGAGAGAAGCGCCTGGTCGATCCGCGACCGGATCAGCGGGGCCACGCCGGGCGGCAGCTTGCGCGCCTTTACCAGGACCTGTTCGCGAACGCCGACCTTCCCGAAATCGTGCAGCACCGCCGCGTAGCGAAGCTCCCGCAGTTCCTCGCGGCCGATGCGCACGTCCGCGTAGAGGCCGGTCGTGGCCGCGTCCACCCGCTCGGCCAGTCCGCAGGCGAGAAGCGCCACCCGCTCCGAGTGGCCGGACGTGGTCGGGTCGCGCTGCTCGATCGCGGTGACACTCGCCTGGACGAAACCTTCGAAGAGACGCCGGATGCTTTCCGACAACCGCCGATTCTCCACGGCGACGGCGGCCTGCGCGGCGAGGGCCTTCGCGACCTCTTCGTTGGACTCGTCGAATGCGACGACCTCGAGCTTCAGAAACGCGGTCACGGAGCCTTCCGGGATGGTCCGGCGGACGCGGTTCAAGAGCTGGAGCACGCCGATGGTCTTGCCCTGCGGCGTCGTCAACGGAACCGCCAGCATGGATCGTGATCGGTACCCGTGCTGCCGGTCGAACCCGCCGTCGAACCGGTAGGGCGCCTCCGCCGGCAGCACGGCGACGTCCGCCAGATTCAGCGCCTGGCCCGTATCGGCGACGAAGCCGGCAATCGAGGAATGATCCAGAGGCACCGTGCGCTCCACGAAGTCGAACCGCACCGAGTCGTTCTGCGCGCGGACGATGCGCAGGAGGGGCGGGCTCACCTCCTCTTCGACGAGATAGAGGCTTCCGGCATCGGCGGCGGTCAGCGCCCGGGCGCTCGACAGGATCGTCTCGAGGAGCCGGTCGTGGTCGCGTTCGGCGGAAAGCGCAATTCCGACGTCGACGAGCGACCGGATCTCTGACGTCCGCTCGGAAAGCTCCCGGCGCGCGCTCCCGGATCGGGCCCGGTCTTCGAGCACGCGCAGGAGCGAGCGGACCGCGCGGGCGAGGTGCTCCGAGGAGGCGCCCTCCGGGATCGAGAAGTAAAGACGCGCGGACCAGAACGGGTCAATGTCCCCGGGCCGTTCGCCGACGAGGAGCACCCCGACGCGGTCCGCGGCCGTGCCGACTGACAGAAGGGGCGGTCCGTCGAGCGCGCGGCCGAGCGACGCGTCGTACAGGACGACCGCCACTTCGTCGCCCGCGAGCTGCCAGTCGGGCGAAAACCGCCGCGGCTCGAGCCTCTCCTCGGGAAGATGAAACAGGAGCTCCGCGACCGGGCGGCCGTGAAAGACCACCCGCCGGAACCCGCTCGGCTGGCCGGGAGGCACGTAGAAAGTATGGCAGACAGAGAACAGTCCCGGCTCGCCTCCCGCCAGACTCCCCCTTCGCGCCACGATCAGAGGCGAGCCGGCTCGCTCCTCCCCTCTCCACCCGCGACAGCGGGGGGAAAGAACGGGTGACGGGGGCAGGCGCGCAACGCGCTCTTTAGATTTAAAGGGAGACTGCCCCTCACCCCTACCCTCTCCCCGGGTGCGGAGATAGGGTGAAAGAACCCCTGGCCGCCCGGATCCTCCCGCAGTTCTGCCACCGTCTCCGGCGACAGCGCGGCGAGTGCCGTATGCCGTCCGGCACGGATCGTGATAGGGATAAGGGTTCTGATCGCGTTCACGGCGGGATGTCCCCGCCGCCCCCCTCGCAGAGCGCTCTCGGGGAATGAAGGAGACGACTTGACTCTCATGGATAACCTTGGAAACCTCGTCGGGAAACTCACGGGCGATCCCGCGCCCGGCGGGGACGTGCACGCGGAGTACGACCGGATGGCGAACGAGATCCCGCAGAGCACCCTCGCCGACGGGCTCAACCACGCCTTCACGTCGGACCAGACGCCGCCGTTCGAGCAGATGGTGTCCGGGCTGTACGGACACTCCAATCCGGATCAAAAGGCGGGTCTTCTCAACCAGCTGCTCGGAGCCCTCGGCCCCGGCGCCGCCTCCCAGATCTTGAGCTCCCTGGGTCTCGGAGCCATTGCCGGAGCGGTCGCGGGCGGATCGGTGACGCCGCAACAGGCTCAGCAAGTGCCTCCGGAAGCGGTCCAGACGATCGCGCAACAGGCCGCGAAGAAAGACCCCTCGATCGTGGACAAGGCCGCGGGCTTTTACGCGCAGCACCCGACGCTTGTCAAGGCCATCGGAGCCGGCGCGCTGGCGCTTCTGATGTCCCGGATTTCCGCGGCAAGGAGATAAGCCGTGGGAATCATCTGGTGGCTGATCGTGGGTCTCATCGCGGGATGGCTCACCGGAAGGATCATGGGAGGCGGAGGCGGGGTCCTCATGGACATCATCCTCGGCCTCGTCGGAGCTCTGGCGGGCGGCTTCCTGATGACCCTGCTCGGCTTCAAGGCGGAGGGCGGCTTGATCTACACGATCATCGTGGCGGTCATCGGCGCGATCGTCGTGACCTGGATCTACCGAAAACTCGTCGCCAGGCCGGCGTGAGAATGATTCATTCGGCCCGCCGAGCGGGTCGAGAAGGAGGATGGAATGGCAGATGATCCCAACAAGCCGGATTTCTCGGATGTTCAGTCCGGAAGCTCGTCAACCGCCGGTGCGCCGGCGGGGACTTCGGCGGAGAAGGGTTCGGACACGCTTCGTGTCTACGTGGTTCAGGGCGGTGACAGCCTCTCGAAGATCTCGAAAAAGTTTTACGGCGACGCGGGCTCGTGGAAAAAAATCTTCGAGGCAAACCGTGACCTCGTGAAGAATCCGGACATGATCCAGCCGGGCTGGAAGCTTCGGATTCCCGAATGAGCGCAGCCGTTTCCAACGCAAAAGGAGAACAGATGACGACACGCACTCGCGCCGCTCTCGTCGCGGCATTCCTGACCTCGGCGGTCGCTCTGACCGCGTGCAAGAAGGCGGACGCCCCGGCCCCGACGCCGACCGCAGTCGAATCGGCGGCTCCGACGGCACTCCCGGCGGCCGTCGTCACGGTAACCGACCTCTCTCTCGGCAAGTCCGTCGGCGCGGACAAGAAGGTGGAGACCGCGACCGACACTTTCTCGCCGAAAGACACGATCTTCGCGGCGATCTCGACGAGCGGCTCCGCGGCGTCTTCGGTCCTCGGGGTGAAGTGGACCTTTGGCGACGGGCAGACCGTGAAGGAAGACTCGAAGACGATCGCGCCGACGGGTCCCTCCGTCACGGAGTTCTCGATCCAGAAACCGGGCGGCTGGCCGAAGGGAAATTACAAGGTGGAAGCGACGGTCGACGGAAAGCCGGGCCCCTCCAAGACGTTCACGGTGAAATAGGTTTTCTGAGACGGAAATCCTCCCGGGCCGAGCTTGCGCTTTCGCCCGGGAGGCGCTTCCGTCCGCGAAAGTCCGCGCCTGGAACGCGAGATCCACGGGGTCGCGGGACATCCTCGCAATTTTCTTTTCCCCGACGTGACGCGTCGGACGCCTCCACATCCTGAACAAACTCATTCTCCACGCTAGAATCTTCTTCGCTTGCCCACGAACACAGCCCCTCCGGCATCCGCCGAAAGAGATTTCCCTCTCGGTCTTCCCGACTTTCACTACCAGGACCTTCACGACGAGGGGCGCCTGGCGGACCTCGACGCGGCGTTTCTCTCGGCGCTCGAAGCGGAGGATCCTGAGATTGCCAGGCGGCTGCGCGCCTACCGGGGGGCCCCCGGTTCCTTCGACCCGCTCTCCCGATCGAGGCTTTTAGTCGATGCGGCGCGGCCGCTCGGACGCTTCGTCGCGGTCCTTTTCGGCGTCGAGCGGGAGTGGCAGAGGCAGATCGAGGTCGCGCAGCCCGACGCGGTCCTCTTCCGCTTCCGCCGCGATTTCCTCCAGCGGCGCGCGGTCAAGGCGCCCCTTCCCGATCTTGCGGCGGCCGACGCCGAGGCGATCGCGCGGATGGGACACGCCATCGAACGGGGTCTCCATCCGGAGCTGCCGTGGGAGGCGGATCCGGAGCTCGCAACGTCGCGGGTTGGGACGAGTCTGCTCGACCTCGAGGCGGACTTCATCGCGGCCCTTCGCCAGAAAAAGATCCCGGAGGTTCCCCCGGCCGCCCGCGCCCGCGCCATCGCTCTCGCCGCGGGCGCGGCCCGGCTCGGGCTCACCTCGCCAGGCGAAGCGATCCCGCCTCCCTCCGAGGGCGACGAAGGGCTCCTGACGTTTCTGGACGCCCTGCTGAAGGCATACGCGGTCTGGACCCACGCGCGGATGCGGCACCCGCTCTGGTCGCGCGAGATCCGTGGCTGGGCTTCGTTCCGCCTCCCCCACACGCTCGACTACTCCGCCCTCGTCGCGACCGCGCGGCCAAACTCCGCGCTCCCCGAAGAACGCGTCGGCCCTCTGGAGCACCGCCGGCGGCGGCAGGGTTTTCTCCTGACGGATTCCCGGATGGATCAACGGGAAGTGCTCGGAGAGACGCACTACTGCCTGCTCTGCCACGAGCGGGAGAAGGACTCCTGCTCGAAGGGTTTTTTCGACAACAAGACCGACACGTTCCAGAAGAACCCCCTCGGCGTGCCGCTCCCCGGCTGTCCCTTGGACGAGAAGATTTCCGAGATGCACGCCCTGCGCCGCGACGGAGACTCGATCGGCGCGCTCGCGCTCGTCTGCATCGACAACCCGATGTGCCCGGGAACGGGCCATCGGATCTGTAACGACTGCATGAAGGGGTGCATCTTCCAGAAGCAGGACCCGGTCAACATTCCCCAGATCGAGACGGGCGTTCTCACGGACGTGCTTTCTCTGCCGTGGGGGGTCGAGATCTACGGGCTGTTCACGCGCTGGAACCCCCTCTCGCCCCCAAGGCCCTACGCCGTGCCTTACAACGGCCGGAAGGTTCTCGTCGTCGGACTCGGCCCCGCCGGCTATACCCTGGCGCACTATCTTTTAAACGAGGGGTTCGGCGTCGTCGGAATCGACGGCTTGAAGATCGAGCCGCTGCCCGCCGACTGGACGGGGTCGGACGGCCTCGGGGTCCGCCCCATCCGCGACTGGTCCGAGATCGAGCGGCCGCTCGACCGCCGCCCTCTCGCGGGCTTCGGCGGCGTGTCCGAGTACGGGATCACGGTCCGCTGGGACAAGAACTTCCT
>JBDUBI010000038.1:0-8449 GCA_040004225.1 Acidobacteriota bacterium | reverse complement strand
CCTTGCCGACTTTGTCCATCGCCTCGGAGATGATCTTGCCGATCTCGACGTCGTTATTGGCCGAGATCGTTCCGACATGCGCGATGTCCTTGCCCTCGACGGGCTTCGACATCTTGTTGAGCGCTTCGACCGCGGCGCGGACGCCCGCGTCGATGCCACGCTTCAACTCCATCGGGTTCGCGCCCGCGGTGACATTCTTGATGCCCTCGCGGTAGATCGCCTGGGCGAGGACGGTAGCGGTGGTGGTTCCGTCGCCCGCCACGTCGGACGTCTTCGAAGCGACTTCGCGAACCATCTGCGCGCCCATGTTCTCGAGCGAATCCTGAAGCTCGATCTCCTTGGCGACCGTCACGCCGTCCTTGGTGATCGTCGGGGAACCGAACTTCTTCTCGATGACGACGTTGCGGCCCTTCGGACCGAGCGTCACTTTGACGGCGTCCGCGAGCTTGTTGACGCCGTGGAGGATGCGCTGACGCGCTTCCTCACCATACGAAATTGTTTTTGCTGCCATATTCTGTGTCTCCGTTTATCTCTCTAAAATTCGTGTCGGGCCGGTCTCTGTTCGAGTCTTTACTTCTCGATGACGGCGAGAACTTCGTCCTCGCGGAGGATGAGGTGCTCCTCGTCGTCGATCTTGATTTCCGTCCCGGCGTACTTGCCGATCAGGATACGGTCGCCCTTCTTGACGTCTAAAGGAAGCTGCTTGCCTTCCTCGTTGATCTTGCCCTTGCCGACGGCGACCACCTCGGCCTCCATGGGCTTTTCCTTGGCCGAGTCGGGGATGATGATTCCGCCCTTGCGGGTCTCGGTGGTCTCGAGGCGTTTCACCAGGATGCGGTCGTACAGCGGTCGAATCTTCATGCGTTTCCTCCAGTTACCCTTCTTGGACTGCCGGGAAGACCCCATTGGGATGCCCGGCGGGATCCGGATATTAGCACTCCTCTGTGTCGAGTGCTAGCACACGCACCAGTCGGGACCAACACCCTGGTATTCCAATAGTTTGTGTCGCGATGGCCGCCCCGGCGCCCGCCCCCGGCGGGGTGCTTTCGGAACGATTTTGGAAACCGACGAGGCTTCCCGTGCCCCCTCCGGCCGACTCAGAGGACCGGGCGCACGGGGTATCGTCGGGGACCCCTTCATGCACGTCTATCGCTGGTCCGGCCGGGACGTTCTCATCACGGGGGGCCTTGGATTCATCGGCTCCAATCTCGCCATTGCGCTGGTGCGCGAGGGCGCGCGCGTCACCCTCTGCGACGCGATGATCGAAGGTTACGGCGGCAACCGGGCGAACATCCGCGAGATTGCCTCCGACGTCGAAGTGTCCATCGCCGACGTCCGGGACGAGTCCGCGATGGCCGACCTCGTCGCGAATCGCGACGTCGTCTTTCACCTCGCCGCTCAGGTCTCGCACGTCATGTCGCTTTACAACCCGTATCCGGACATCGACATCAACATCAAGGGCACCGCCGCCGTCCTGGAGGCGTGCCGCAAGAGAAACCCGGACGCGGTCGTCGTCCGATCCGGCACTCGCGGGCAGTACGGACCGGCCGTGCGTCTCCCTGTCTCCGAGGAGGCTCCTTCGGATCCGAGGGGGCTCTACGAAATTTCGCAGCTCACCGCGGAGATGATCTGTCGGACGTATACACGCATCCATCGAATACGGACGGTGCCGTTGCGCCTGACCAACATCTATGGACCCCGCGGGCAGGTGCGCCATTCTCAGTTCGGCGTCGTCAACTGGTTCGTGAGGCTGGCGGTCGCCGGCGCGCCGATCCCGATCTTCGGCTCGGGCCAGATTCTCCGTGACTTCCTCTATGTGGACGACTGCGTCGATGCCCTGATGAAGGCGGCGGCAGAGCCGTCCGCGGTCGGCGAGATCTTGAACGTGGGAAACGATCGGTCGAGCACGTTTCTGGAAGTCGCGAGGATCCTCCAGGGACTGGTGCCGGGCAGTCGAGTGGAATTCACGGACTTCACCCCCGAGCGGCGCGCTCAGGAGCCGGGGGACTTCGTCTCCGACATCTCCAAGATCCGCCGGATGCTCGATTGGAGCCCGTCGGTGGAGCTTGCGGACGGGCTTGCCCGAACCGTCGCGTTCTACCGGGAGCGGAGGGAGGAGTATTTCTAGCGAATCCGTTTTCCTCGCCGGGGCCCCTTCCCGGCCGTCAAATCCCGATTACCGCTTCCCAACTGCGGTTCTCCACTAAGCTAACCCGCCAGCATGATTTCCATCCATCCGACGGCCCTGGTGGCGTCCGCGCGCATCGGCGACGGGACCCGCATCTGGGCGTTCGTCAACGTGCTCGAAGGGGCGACCATCGGGCTCGGATGCAACATCTGCGATCGGTGCTTCGTCGAGAACGACGTCGTCGTGGGAGACCGGGTGACGGTGAAATGCGGCGTCTCTCTGTGGGACGGCGTACGGCTCGAAGACGACGTATTCGTCGGGCCGGACGTGACATTCGCCAACGACCCGCGGCCGAGAAGCGGGGTGCGCGTCGAGTCTTATCCGCGGACCGTCGTTCGCGAGGGCGCTTCACTCGGCTCCGCCGCGGTCGTGCTCCCCGGGCTCACCATCGGCCGCTGGGCGATGGTCGGCGCAGGCGCGGTCGTCACGCGCGACGTGCCCGATTTCGCGCTCGTCTACGGAAACCCGGCGCGTCCACGCGGGTGGGTCTGCCGGTGCGCCCGGACTCTTCCCTTCGACGAGGAGCGCGCGCTCTGCGGCTGCGGCCGCGCCTTCCTTCGCGAGGGCGCGGACCGCATTCGCGAAGAGTTCGCATGAGCCCCGCCGTCGCGAGCGCGCTCGACCGCGTCAAGTTCGCGGATCCCGGCGGGTCCTACGCCGCGCACCGTGAAGCGATTGACGTCGCCGTCGCCCGGGTGCTCGCGAGCGGCTCCTTCATCCTCGGCCCGGAGGTCGCCGCTTTCGAGGAGGCTTTCGCGCAGTTTCTGGGGGTCGACCACGTGGTCGGCTGCGGGAACGGGACGGAGGCCATCGCCCTGATGCTCCTGGCGGCCGGAGCGGGACCCGAAGACGAGGTCGTCCTGCCGGCCAACGCCTGCGTGCCGGTCGCGGCGGGCGTTCGCCTCGCGGGGGCGCGCCTGCGTTTCGCGGACGTGGATCCCGCGACGCTGACACTCGACGCCGCCGCCGTGGAGCGCGTGCTGACGCCGGCGACGCGATTCGTTCTGGCCGTGCACCTCTACGGGGGTGTCGCGGACCTCGATGCCCTCGAGGGCCTGGCCGGCCGGCGCGGTTTGACCCTTCTCGAAGATGCCGCGCAGAGCCACGGCGCCTCCTGGAAAGGCCGACGGACGGGTTCCCTCGGCGTGGCCGCCGCCTTTTCGTTTTATCCCACGAAAAACCTGGGTGCCTTCGGGGACGGAGGCGCGGTCTCGACGAGCGATCCGGAGCTCGCCCGCCGGCTTCGCCGCCTGCGGCAGTACGGCTGGACGCGCCGCGACTTCGCGGAGACCGAAGGGTGCAACTCGCGACTGGACGAGCTGCAGGCCGCCATCCTCGCGGCGAAGCTCCCTGCGCTGGAAGGAGAGAACATGAAGCGGCGAACTCTCGCAAAATCCTACGATGCCTCGTTCGCGGACCTTCCGGTGACCCGCCTCTCTGCCCTCCCGGGCAGCGTCCCGGCGGCGCATCTTTATCCGATTCGAAGCGAACGCCGCGACGCGCTGCGGACGGCGCTCGAGAGCGCCGGCATCGAGAGCGGGATTCACTATCCGACGCCGCTGCACCTTCAGCCCGCCTACGCCTTCGTCGGCCACCGACCCGGCGATTTTCCCGTCTCGGAGGGCGCCGCCGGCCGCCTGCTCTCACTCCCCCTCCATCCCGGGCTGACTGAAATCGAGTTGGCGCGCGTGATCTTTGCGGTCCGGCGGTTTTTCGGGGCCGCCTGATGCGGCCGCTCGTCTCCGTCGTGGTCCCCGTTTACTTCAACGCGGGGACCATCTCCCGCGTCGCCGACCGCCTGCGGGCCGCGGCGGCCGGGGCCGAATGGGAAATCGAGGTCCTCTTCGTGGACGACGGATCCGGAGACGAGTCGTGGGACCGGATCGTCGAGGCGTGCCGCGCGTGGCCGGCCGTCCGCGGCATCCGGCTGACGCGTAACTTCGGGTCGCAGATGGCAATCGTCGCCGGGCTGCGCGAAGCGCGCGGCGATGCCGCGGCGGTTCTTTCCGCGGACCTCCAGGAGCCTCCCGAGCTGATTTCCGAGCTGGTGGAGGCATGGCGACGCGGCGCCACGGCGGCGCTCGCGATTCGCCGCAGCCGGCCGGAGGGGTGGAGCGCACGCGCCGCGTCACGTCTCTACTACCGCGCTCTGCGCAAACTGGCGTTCTCTCAGATGCCACCCGATGGTTTCGACTGCTTCCTGATCGGCCGGCCGGCGATCGATTTTCTGTCGGAGGCGCGCGAGGTCCACACGTCGCTTCCGGGGCTGCTTCTCTGGGCGGGATTTCCGGCCTCTCTCGTCCCCTATGACCGCGTCGCGCGAGACGAGGGACGATCCCGCTGGACGCTCCCCAAAAAAATCAAATACTTCGTGGACGCGATCGTCTCCTTTTCTTACGCGCCGCTGCGCGTCATGTCCGTCGGCGGCATCGTCCTCGCGTTCCTCGCCTTCGCGTACGCCGCTTTTCTGATCTTTTTCAAGATGTTCCACGGCCAGCCGATCCAGGGTTGGACCACGACCATGGTGGTGCTGGCCTTTCTTTCGGGAGTGCAGCTCTTATCCCTCGGGATCCTCGGCGAGTATTTGTGGCGAACGCTCGATGCGGCGCGGGGGCGCACCGGATTCGTCGTGCGGGAGAAGACGGACGAGCGTTAGGCGCGGGTCGGGCGCGGAGCGCCGGGCGGATACGGATTCGTCAGCTCCCGGACGTTGTCTTCGATCTCTTCGCCCGACGGCGCCTGACCCCCGACGTCTCACCCGTCACGCTCACCGGCGCCTCAGGAGATGCGCCGTGAAGCCGTCGTTTGTTGCGCCCGGCAGGATCTGCAGGCGGTGCCCCTCGACGAACTCGCGGAGGCCCTCCGGAGCGTCGATCGCCGCCGGCTCGAGCCCCGAATCGCGCTCCAGAACCCGCTCGACCACGCGCTCGTTCTCCTCCGACTCGAGACTGCACGTCGCATACAGAATGAAACCGCCCGGCGCCGCGAGCGCCGCCGCGGCGCCCAGACCGCGCTCCTGCGCGCGCGACAGGCTTTCGATCGCGTCGCGGCCGACGCGATACCGGATCTCCGGGTTCTTCCGGAGGGTCCCGGTCCCGCTGCACGGCGCGTCGTAGAGGACCCGGTCGAAGCGGCCCGCCGGGAGGGGAGACGCCAGGATGTCCGCGGCGGCCGCGGCGACCTCTTCGATCCCGAGGCGCCGCCGCGCCTCCCGGACGCGAAGAAGCCGCGCCGGCGAGCGGTCGAGAGCGACCACCCGTCGCGCGCGGCCCAGGGCGACCGCCGCGAACGATTTCCCTCCCGGAGCCGCCGCGACGTCCACGAGCGTGTCCCCGCAGGGGAGCAACAGCGGAAGCGCCTGCGAGCCGACGTCCTGGATGGCGAAATGGCCGGCCGCGAAGAGCGGCGATTTGAGAGGGTTTCCCGTGAGCACGACGAGGGCCAGGGGAGAGAGCGCGGAGATCTGAGTCTCGATGCCTTGCGCTGAGAGCGCCGCCGCCAGAGAGTCGCGGTCGGTCCGCCGCGGGTTGACGAGAAGGTCGAGGCCCGACGGCGAGTTGTCCACGTCGAGCAGGGAGAGTGTGCGTTCGAGTCCGAATCGCTGGAGCCACCTCTCGACTAAAAACTCCGGGTGGGAGAAGCGGCGGGCGAGCCCGGCGGCGTCGAGACTCCTCGGGTCCCCCTCGAGCGGAGCTCCGCGGCGCAACAGGGTCCGCAGGATCGCGTTGACGAGCCGCCCCGCTCCGTCCCCCCCGCTTCCGCGCGCGTGTCGGACGGCCTCGTCCACCGCGGCGTACTCGGGCACGCGGTCGAGGTGTCGCAGCTGATAGAGCGCCACCTCGAGGACCTCCCGAAGGGGGGAAGCGAGCTTTGCGAGAGGAATCCGCGAGACCGCCGCGAGCTCCGCGTCGAGAGAGGAGCGCCGGCGCAACACTCCGAGCACGAGGTGACGGAAGAGGTCGTGGTCGGCGGGAGCGAGGGTCCCGCCCCGCTCCGCGAGAAGCGGCGTCGCCCGGCCGCCGCGTTCGAGCACCTCGCGCAGGACTTCCACCGCGCGGCGGCGCGCCGGTGAGATGGCCCGCACACCGGGAGGCGCCGCGGGCCGGCCCTTCATGCCGAAATGCTCGCGAACCGGCCGGCAGAGGCGCCTCCGGCCAGGAATTGGGCCGCCGTCACGGGCTTCTTCCCCTGCCGCTGCAGCCGGCGCAGCAGGAGCGACGTGCCCTCCCCCGCTTCCACGAGAACCCCCTCCGGCAAAGCGCGAAACGATCCCGGAACCCCGCCGCCGCTTTCCGGCGCGACGTCCGCTTCGAGGATCTTGACCCGCTCGGCGGCGAGGAACGTGAAGAGACCCGGCCACGGCGTGAACGCCCGAAGCCGGCGTTCGAGCTCCGCGGCGGGACGTGACCAGTCCGCCTGACCGTCCTCACGCCGGATCGTCCGGCAGTACGTCGGGGTTCCCTCCTGGGTCCGGGCGACGAGAGTTCCGTTTTCGAGCCCCGTCAGGGTTTCGAGAAGCAGGTCCCCTCCGGCCACCGCGAGGCGGGCCGCGAGCGCGCCCGCATCTTCGCGCGGCCCGATCGGGACGCGGCGCTCGAGATACACGGGCCCGGCGTCGAGCTCGGAGACCAGGCGCATCGTCGAGACGCCGGTGACCGCATCCCCCGCCAGGATCGCTGCCTGGACCGGAGACGCGCCGCGGTGGCGCGGAAGCAGAGACGCGTGAACGTTCACGCAGCCGAGCCGCGGGACTTCGAGAATGTCGTCCGGAAGGATCTTGCCGTACGCGACGACGACAACGACATCGGGGGTCGCGGCCCGGAGCCGGTCGAGAAAAGCCCCGTGACCGCGGAGCCTTTCCGGCCGCTCGATCGGGATGCGCCGCTCCTCCGATGCGAGCGCGACGGGGGACGCGACCGGCTGCCCGTGCCGGCCGACCGGCCTGTCCGGTGAAGTCACGACGAACGGCACCACCGCCGAATCCGCGAGCCTCGCGAGGGTCGGGACCGCGAACGCGGGCGTCCCGAAGAAGACGCAGCGGAGCAGGGTCAGCTCCGCAGCGTGCGGTCGCGAAGCGCGGGAGAATCGCCGGCCGGCGACGTGTGGAGGGCGGCGTCGGCGAGCGCGGCGGCGTCCCCGGGGACGGGAGACGCCCCGGTCGGAAACACTTCGGAGTGCCGCAGCTTCCAGAGAGAGCGCGCGGCCCAGAGCCCCGACGCCGCAAAGAAGAGAAGGGCGAGCCCGTCGACGAACCCGAAGAGCACCCAGGCGCGCGGCCAGCGTTTCTCGTAGCCGTAAAACAGAACCGGCAGGAAGAGCAGGAATGCGTAAACGGCCAGGACGATCGTGCGGCGGAGCTCGTGCTGCCGGTCGATGGGAGGCTCCAGAAAACCGAGCCCCTTCGCGATCCGGTAGACGAGATACGCGAAAGCCGGCGCGGCCGCGAGCGCGAGCGCCATCCAGAGAAACGGCCGCGGCAGCTTCACCGCGGCTGCCGGTCCACGGCTTCGAAGTAGTCCTGCGACACCAGGACCTCCCGGGGCTTGGAGCCGCGAGGGGGCCCGAGCAGGCCGTCGCGCGACATCATGTCGATCAGTTTGCCGGCGCGCGAAAACCCGACCCCCATCCGCCGCTGGAGGAACGAGATCGACGCCATCTTCTCCTTCACGACGATCCGGGCGGCCTCGTCGTAGAGCGGATCGTTGTCGTCGTTTCCATCCCCCTCGCCTCGACGGGTCACTTCGTCCCGGTCTTTCGTGACCTCGTCGTTGAAGTGCGGCTTGCTCTGCTTCTTCAAAAATTTCACCAGCGCCGCGGTCTCCTGCACCGAAACGTAGGCGCCATGCACACGGCGCAGCCGCGACGTGCCGGGCGGGAGGAAGAGCATGTCTCCGCGCCCGAGGAGCCGCTCGGCGCCGTTGCCGTCGAGAATCACGCGGGAGTCGATCTTGGAGGAAACCTTGAAGGCGATCCGGGACGGCAGGTTGGCTTTGATCACGCCGGTCAAGACGTCGACCGAGGGCCGCTGCGTCGCCACCACCAGATGAATCCCGACCGCCCGCGCCTTCTGCGCGAGCCGCACGATCGACTCCTCGACATCCTTCGGGGCCGTCATCATCAGGTCCGCGAGCTCGTCGATGACGATGACGATGAGCGGCATCGGCTCGAGCTTCAGGTCCTCGTCGGGGTGATCCGCCTTCACGCGGGCGATCACCTCGGGGTCCTTGATCGCGGCGTTGTACTGCTCCGCGTTGCGGACCT
>JBDUBI010000077.1:0-8538 GCA_040004225.1 Acidobacteriota bacterium | reverse complement strand
TGCCGAAGCGGAAGCCCAACCAGCCGGTGGGCGGCGATATCGATTGGTTTGTCATTCCGATCGACAGGCTGCGCCAGTGGGGGATCTTCACGCTCGTCCTCGTTGCCGCCGGGCTTCTCGGCTATTTCGTCTATGTCCGGAGCCGCCGTTCGCCCGAAGACAAGGCTCGGACCGAAATCACCAACGCGAGCGCTCTCCTGACCCGGGCCTCCGCCGCCTCGCCCGCCTCCACCCGCCCGGGCTCGAACGTCGCCTCCGCGCGCGACTACCTGAAGGGCGCCGAGGAGTCCTTCTCTCACAAGAGCTGGGACGACGCGTTCCGCCTCGCGGTCGAATCCCAGTCTTACGCGCGGCGCGCGATCGGCGGCCTCGCGACGGACGAGACGGGCGACGCGTCCTTCATCTTCGTCGAGGGCGAAGTGGCTCTCCAGACCGCCGGGCACTCGTCGTTCGAGGCCGCGCGCCAGCGGCAGGCCCTCTTCGACGGTGATTTCATCAAGACGGGCAGGACCGGTTCGGCGGAGATCATGTTTTCCGACGGAACGCTGTACACGATCCGGCCGGGCTCGCTTTTCGAAGTGCGCCGGCCGGCGTCCGCGGACGCCGGGGGCAGCCAGGTCAAGATGATCTCAGGCGCGATCAACGTCTACACATCGTCCTCCTCCTCCACCGTGGCAACCGACGCGGCGACCGCGGCGATCGAGAGGGAGTCGCGGGTCACTGTCGACGTGGCGGCGGGCGAGAAGACTTCGGTCACGACCTTCCGCGGCAAAACGACGGTATCCACCGGCAAGGAGACGACGGTCCTGACGGAGCGGGAGAACGTCACCGCGACCGTCGGTAACGGGGCGATTTCGGCTAAAGTGCTGGTTCCCGAGTCACCTCAACTGGTCCTGCCCGCCGACAACCGGATCTACGATCTGAAAACCGGCGATCAGATCGAGCTCAAATGGAGTCCGGTGTCGAAAGCCGTGCGGTACCGCATCCAGATTTCACGGTCCCGCCTGTTCGTTCCGGACGCGACGGAAGTGGACCTCGACGACAGGGTGGACACCGTGGCGCGCGTCAAGGTTTCCCGGGAGGGCTCCTACTTCTGGCGGGTGGCGGCGATCAACCCCGACAGTCATCCCTCCGACTGGAGCCTCGTGCGGCGCTTCAAGATGCTGACCGAGCCGCCGCGCATGGGGGGGCTCGCCCAACCTCCGCATCTGGCGATCTCTCCGCCGCAGCAGATGGGCAATCTGTTCCTCATTTTCGGAAAGACCAGCCCTGGCGCCATCGTGACCGTCAACGCGGAGCCCGCCGACGTCGAGTCGGACGGCTCCTTCAAGAAGACGATCACGATCGATCGCGAGGGCTACGCGACTCTCGTCATCAAAGCGGTCGATGCGTCAGGAAACGAAACGGTCAAACCCGTCAAAGTGTTCGTGGAATCGCTGTGAAGTTGTGAGGCGTGAGGCGTGAGGCGCGAAAATTCTCGTCCGCCTGACCCCTGACGCCTGATCTCTTACAGCCCAGGAGGCTTTCTTGGCATTCAAATCCATCTTCTCCATCTTCTCGAACGACCTCGCGATCGATCTCGGGACGGCGAACACGCTCGTCTTCGCCCGGGGAAAAGGAATCATCGTCCGAGAGCCCTCTATCGTCGCAGTCAACAACGTCACCAACCGCGTCGAGGCGGTCGGGACGGAGGCCAAGGACATGCTCGGACGGACTCCCGGCAACATCGTCGCCATCCGGCCGATGAAGGACGGCGTGATCGCCGATTTCGAAGTCACGGAAAAGATGCTCGACCACTTCATCAAGAAAGCCCACGGGCGGTCGCTCTTCGTGCGGCCGCGGATCGTGATTTCCGTGCCGTCGGGGATCACTCAGGTCGAGAAGCGCGCGGTACAGGACTCCGCGCTGCGCGCTGGCGCGTCCGAGGTCTTCATCATCGAGCAGGCCATGGCGGCGGCGATCGGATCGGGGCTGCCGATCACAGAGCCTGCGGGCAACATGATCGTGGACATCGGCGGCGGAACGACGGACGTCGCGGTGATCTCTCTCGCGGGAATCGTCTACAGCCGGTCGGTTCGGATCGCTTCCAACGAAATGGACGAGGCGATCATCCAGTACGTCAAGCGCAAGTACAACCTGCTGATCGGGGAGCGCACGGCCGAGCAGATCAAGATCGAGATCGGCTCCGCGCACCCGCTCGATCAACCTCTCACGATGGATATCAAGGGGCGCGATCTCGTCGAAGGCGTGCCGAAGACGCTCACTCTGACGGACGAGGAGGTGCGAGAAGCGCTTTCCGAAGTCGTCGCCGCCATCGTCGAGAGCGTTCGAGTGGCGCTCGAACGGACGCCGCCCGAGCTTTCCGCGGACATTATGGACAAGGGAATCATCATCACCGGGGGAGGTTCCCTTCTGCGCAACCTGGACCGGCGCCTGCGGGAAGAGACCGGGCTCCCGATTTCCTACGCGGAGGATCCGCTCGCCTCCGTCGTCCTCGGGACGGGGGCCATGTTGACGGACATGGACCTCCTTCGAAAGATCAGCATCACGTAAGACGAAATCGGAAGAGCAAATCGGGAATCGGAATACGCGAGGATCCCGGTTGACCAGAAAATTGAGCGGCAGGCTGTTCCGGGATTCTGTCCCGTTTGACGGCCTGGATATCGCGACCCGATGAGGTTGACGGGCTCGCGAGTCGACAATTTGAATCTTCGCCCGCGGCGCGGGGGAGTCGTGCTGGCCTCCACGCTCGTCTTTTGCGTCCTCATGCTTTCGGCGCAGGCGCCCGCTCGCGGCCGCCGCGGATCGGTCTTGCAGTCCTGGGTGCTCACCGGCGCCGCCCCCCTGGCGTCGGCGGTCTCGGCCCTTTCGCGGGGCGCCTCGGGAGTCGTCGATGCGACCGGAAACGTGTTCCGCGCCCGTTCGGAAAACACGCGGCTCCGAACCGAGGTGGCGCGGAAGGATCGTGAGTTGTTTCAGCTGAGAGCCGAGCTCTCGCAATCGGGCCGCGACCGTCGGCTCGCGGCGGCGGCGGCAGTGCTCCCGAAAGTGATCGGGACGGCGCCCATCCTGCTCATAGAGAACCGCGCGGGGCTTCTCAGCGCGCTGATCGGCGCCGGCTCTTCGAGCGGCGTCGTGCCCGGCTCTCCGATCGCCGTGAACGAGGGACTCGTCGGGCGCGTCGTGACGGTCGGACGGAGCATTTCCCGCGCGCAGCTTCTGGTCGATGCCTCCGCGGCCGCCGGCGCCCGCCTGTCGCGGACGGGCGAGACCGGCATCGTCAAGGGCGATGGACGCGGTGGACTCCGGTTGAACAACATTCCGACGACTTCGCGGGTCGCCGCGGGAGATCCGGTCGAGTCGGCGGGGATCGATGGGATCTACCCTCGTGGAGTCGCGATCGGACGCGTTGCCAGCGTCGCCCGCGGCAGCGGTCTCTTCCTCGAGATTCGAGTCACGCCCGCCGCTGCGTTTTCTCAACTGACAGATGTCCTCGTGCTGGCGCCCTCGCCCGCGGTCACCGAGAGTCCGGGAGGAGCTCGGAGTGGCACGCCGTGAAATGGAAGCGGGTGATCGCGCTCGTGATCGCGGCGACCGCGGTGCAATTGCTCCTCGGTGGCTCGCGCTACCGGGGCATCTGGCCGATCGACGCCTTTCTCGTGGCAACCGCGATCGTGGCCCGCGGAGGCAACTCGGTGACGAGCGTCCTGTTCGGCGGCGGAATGGGACTTCTCGAGGACGCCCTCTCGAGCGACCTGCTCGGCATGAACGCTTTTGCCAAGGCGGCGCTCGGGTACGCGCTCGCGCTGCTCTCGCTCCGGGTGATGTTCGGGGGAGCCTGGGCCGTGGGCGCGGCGCTCGCCGTGGCCTCTCTCGCCAACGACGCCATCGTCGCGGGGCTCGCCTCCCTCCTGCTCCAGGCGCCCGTTGTCCTTTTTTCGAGGGAAAGCCTCTGGCGCGCCCTGGCCACCGGTGCGACCGGGGCGATACTGGAAGCGGCGCGCACCTTCCCATGGCGGGACTGGTGGGAGAAACGCCGGCTGAGGAGGCTGAGGTGAGCCGAGCGACGAAAGGGAGCGAGACGGCCGCGGTACTCCGCGGTCAACTCAATTGGGGATCGAAGCCGAAACGCTTCTCCCGGCCCCTCACCCCTCACCCCTCACCCCTCACGACCCCATGCTGAGGGTCCGCGAAAACCGGCAGGGGTTGAACCGCCGCATCGAGGGCGCGCGGGTGCTCGTCGGCGCGGTCTTCGCCGTACTCGCGATCTCCTACTGGTACACACAGATCGTTCGCGGCGACTATTACTTCATCCTCTCCGAGAGCAACCGCATCCGGTCGGTCCGGATCAACGCGCCGCGGGGCTATGTCCTCGACAGGAACGGCGCCATCCTGGTGGACAACGAGCCGGCCTACACGCTTCACCTCTACCGGAGGGAGGCGAAAAACCTCGCGTCCTCGATTGACCTCGCCTCCGAAGTCCTGAAGCTGCCGAGAAACCAGGTGAAGGCGCGAGTCGACCGCGGGCTCCGCGATCCGGAATTTCTTCCGATCACGATCGCGGAGAACCTCGGCATCGAGGAAGTCGCCGGCATCGAGGCGCACGCGCCGGAACATCCGGAGTTTGCGATCACCGTTTCGCAGCGCCGGCTCTACACGCACGGCGCCTCGGCCGCGCACGCGCTCGGCTACCTCTCCGAAGCGAGCCTCGACCAGGTCAAGGCGACGGAAAGCGGCTACCGCCTCGGAGACTGGATCGGCCAGAAGGGAATCGAAGGGGCGTACGAGCGGCTGCTCGCGGGAGTCAACGGAGAACGGCGCGTCATCGTCGATTCGCATGGCCGCGAGATGGCGGAGGAGCGGCGGCTCGAGGCACGGCCCGGACAGAATCTCTTCGTGACTCTGGACCTCGGGCTTCAACAGATTGCCGAGGAATATTTCAAGAACAGGGTCGGCTCCGCCGTGGCGCTCGATCCACGCACGGGCGAGATCCTCGCCCTCGTCTCGTCGCCGTCTTACGACCCGAACTGGTTCACGCGCCGGGTCAGCCTAAAGGAATGGAATTCGCTCCTGACGGACGGGGACCACCCGCTCCAGAACCGCGCCATCCAGAACGCTTTTTCGCCCGGTTCGGTGTTCAAGGTGTTCGTGGCCTACGGCGCGCTGGCGCAGGGACTCGTCGACCCGGAAGCGACCGTTTTCTGCCCGGGTCACGCGACTTACTACGGCCGCACTTTCAACTGTCACAAGAAGGGCGGCCACGGCACGGTCAATTTGAGGAACGCGATCAAGATGTCGTGCGACGTGTACTTTTACGCTCTCGGCCACCGGCTCGGCGTCGATCGGATCGGAGCGATCGCGAAGAGCTTCGGGTTCGGGTCGCCGACAGGGGTCGATCTGCCCTATGAGAAGAGCGGCCTCGTTCCGTCGGAGGAGTGGGCGATCCAGAAGCGGCACGCGCGCTGGTATCCGAGCGAGACCATTTCCGTCGCGATCGGGCAGGGTCCCGTGCTGGTCACCCCGCTCCAGGTCGCGCGGGCTCTCTCCGCGCTGGTCGAGGACGGCCGACTCCCCACGCCGCACCTTTTCTACGCCTCCCAGGAACCGCACAGTGGAAAGCGGCTGCGCTACACGTCCGAAACCCACGAGGGGATCGTGCTCGACCCCGCCAAGCTCGCCATCGTGAAGGACGGGATGTGGGCGGTCTTGAACGAGCCCGGCGGAACGGCTTTCGGATCGCACGTTCCGGGTGTGGAGGCCGCCGGGAAGACCGGCACGGTCCAGGTCATCGGCCGGGAGTCGGTCGTCAAGGCGGGGGCCGACAAGAGCAAACTCGGGAACCACGGGTGGTTCGCCGGTTTTGCGCCGCGGGACAATCCCGAGATCGTGGTCTCCATTTTCGTCGAGAACGGAGGCCACGGGAACCTCTCCGCGGCGCCGCTCGCAAAGCTTCTGTTCCTGAAATATTTCGGGAAGCCGATGCCCGAGCCTCCGACCCCGAGGCCGCAGCAGCGGGCGGGGCAGCCGGCGCCCTCTCGCTTCGTCACGGTCGCCCGGAAGCGGGCGGGTCCGAGGTGATCGGGAGCGTCGCGTCCGTCCCACGCCGCCTCGATCTCGTCATTCTGGGCGCCGCGATGTCGCTCGCCCTGCTCGGGATTCTTTTCGTCGCCTCGACGACCGGCGCCGGCCGGCTCCAGGGCCTCGCGACGCGCCAGGCGTTGTGGGTGGCCGTGGGCCTGGCCGGGCTTCTGGTGGCCATCCTCTTCGACTACCGCACTCTGCTGAAGATCTCGTTTCCGCTGTACTGCGCGACGCTCGTTCCACTCGTGTATCTGCTTTTCTTCGGCGCCCGTATTCAGAACGTGAAGTCCTGGATCCGGTTCGGCTCGTTCCAGTTTCAGCCGGCGGAGCTCGCGAAGATCTCGACCGCGCTCCTCGTCGCGTACCTGTTCGAGAACGAAGACGACGGGCGCTTGCGCCTCTCGGCCTTCGTCAAGCTCGGAGCGATCGTCGCGATCCCGTTTCTGCTGGTCTTTCTGCAGCCGGACCTCGGCCTCGCCCTGACGATCCTTCCTCTCCTCGCGGTCGGGTTGTTCTTCGGCGGACTGCCGTTGCGGGGCTGGATCGCGATCGTTCTCGTCGTGGCGGTCTGCGCCGGAGGCGCCTGGTTTTTTCTGAAGGACTACCAGAAGCAGCGGATCTCGACCTTCTTCAACCCCGATCAGGACGTCTTGAAGTCGGGTTATCAGGTGCGACAGTCCAAGATCGCCGTCGGCTCGGGCGGTTTCACGGGAAAGGGGTTCCGCTCTGGCACGCAGAGCCAGCTGCGATTTCTTCCCGTCCAGCACACCGATTTCATTTTCGCGGTCATCGCCGAAGAATGGGGATTCCTGGGGGTGATCCTCATCCTCGGACTCTTTGCGACGCTGGTGCTTCGCTCCCTGACTCTCGCGGCGGTCGCTCGAGACAGGGGAGGAGTGTTTCTCATACTCGGTCTTGCGGCCGTGATCTTCTTCTCCGTCATGGTCAACGCGTCGATGATGATCGGGCTCCTGCCCACGACCGGCATTCCGTTGCCGCTCGTCTCGTACGGCGGCTCTTCCGTCGCGACGACGTTTCTCTCGATCGGCCTCATCCTGGGCGTTCACTACCGCCGGTTTGCGAACGCGTGAGGAAGGAGCTCCTCGTCAACGCAACGCCGCCCGAGACCCGGGTGGCGTTGTTGGAGGACCAGCGCGTCGTCGAGGTGTTCCACGAACGCCGTGAGCACCGGGGTCTCGTCGGAAACATCTACCTGGGTCGCGTGCACCGGGTCCTCCCGGGAATGCAGGCGGCGTTCGTCTCGATTGGCCTCGACCGCGACGCGTTTCTCTATGTCGAGGACGCGCTCCCGGGCCGCGTCGAGGAAGAGGGGGACGAGACGGGCGGAAATGGCGGCCCGGGGGGGGCTTCCGAGGACCGTCCCCGGATCGACGACCTCGTCAAGGAGGGGCAGGAAATCGTGGTGCAGGTCACGAAAGATCCGCTTTCGGGGAAGGGACCGCGCGTCACGGCGGCGTTGTCGCTCCCGGGACGGACGCTCGTGTACCTCCCGTCCGCCCGCGAAATCGGAATCTCCCGGCGCATCAGCGACGACACCGAGCGGGACCGGCTGCGCCGCCTTCTCGAGGAGCTGCCGGGCTCCGGAGGCCTGATCGCCCGCACGGCGGCGGCGGGAGCGGGACCGGGGGAGCTCCTGGCGGACCAGCGTTACCTGAGGGACCTGGCCGATCGGATTGCCCGGCAGGCGGAACGATCGACCGCGCCGGCGCTCCTGCACCGCGAGCTCGACCTCGCGCTGCGCGTCGTGCGGGACCTCGTCTCGACGGACTTCGCGGCGATCCGGGTGGACGATGAGCCGACGCATTCGCGACTCGTTGAATTCCTCGGAGCGGTCGCGCCTTCGCTCGTCCCGGCCGTCGAGCTCTGCGCCTCCGAGCCGCCGCTCTTTGAGACGGCGGGGGTCGAGGACGAGATCTCCCGCGCCCTGCGTCGCCACGTCGAGCTTTCCTCCGGGGGCTCCATCGTCATCCAGCAGACGGAGGCCCTGGTGGCCATCGACGTCAACACCGGGAAATACGTGGGAAAGGACGCTCTCGAGGACACGGTCTTTGCCACGAATCTCGAGGCGGTGCCGGAGATTGCCCGGCAGATCCGCCTGCGGGACCTCGGAGGGCTCCTGGTGATCGACTTCATCGACATGGGAGACCCCGCCCACCGCCGCGAAGTCTTCGAAAAACTGGAGCTCGAGCTGGCTCGGGATCGAGCGCGGACGAGGATCCTGCAGCTTTCCGAGTTCGGTTTAGTCGAAGTCACGCGGCAGCGGTCGCGGGGCAACCTCGAGAAGACGCTCACGCGTCCCTGCCCCGGCTGCTCGGGCCGCGGCCGGGTGCGTACGGACCTGACCCTGGCCCTGGAGCTCCGCCGCGACCTTCTCCGCCCGCCGACCCTCTATAACCCCGGGGAGACCATCCGAGTGCGCGTGCCTCCCTCGCTCGC
>JBDUBI010000052.1:0-8656 GCA_040004225.1 Acidobacteriota bacterium | reverse complement strand
CGCAGCTCTGCCCCCTCGCCCCGGGCTCGGGGAGAGGGCTGGGGTGAGGGGACCCTCAGGTCGGCGATGCGCTGGCCCTGATGTGGCCTTTCCGCCGCCGACCTTGCGAAGAGGTCGGGGGACGCGGGACTGATCGGCAACTCCTGCGCGGACGCCGAAACGCCCGTGATCCGCCCAGCCGTCCAGTCCTTCGACGCGGGACCGTATGATGGACCGCTCATCCATGATCCGTCCGGATTTCGTGCTCAAAAGCCGACGCGTGGCGACCCCGGAAGGCCTCCGGCCGGCGGCGGTGCGGGTTGCGGGCGGCCGGATCGTTTCGGTCGATCCGTACGAGGGCCCTGACTCCGGAATTCCGGTCGAGGACCTCGCCGACGCGTTCCTCCTCCCGGGCCTGGTCGACACGCACGTTCACGTCAACGAGCCGGGGCGGACACACTGGGAGGGCTTCGAAACGGCGACGTCGGCCGCGGCGGCGGGCGGGATCACCACCTTGATCGACATGCCGCTCAATTCGATTCCGCCGACCACGACGCGCGGCGGATGGCTCGCGAAGATCGACGCCGCGGCCGGCCGCTGCTCTGTCGACGTCGGTTTCTGGAGCGGCCTCGTACCGGGGAACCGCGTGGAGATCGCCGGGCTGCGGGCGGTGGGGGCCTTCGGTTTCAAATGCTTTCTGTCGCCTTCCGGCGTTCCCGAGTTTCCCGAAGTGGATGACGATGGGCTCCGCGCGGCGGCGCCCGATCTTGCCGCGACCGGATCGCTGCTGCTCGTCCACGCGGAGGCCGCCGCGCTCCTCGAAGAGCCACGGGGCCCTGCGGCCTCGTACGCGAGCTATCTCCAGTCGCGTCCCCCGGCAGCGGAGGTTGCCGCCATCGAAGCGGTGATCCGGCTCTCGCGCGACACCGGCGTCGCCGTGCACGTCCTGCACCTGTCCGCCGCCGACGCGCTCCCGTCACTCTCCGCGGCGCGCGCAGAGGGGCTTGCGATCACGGTCGAGACCTGCCCGCACTACCTGACCTTCTCGGCAGAGGACATCGCGGATGGCGCGACGCTTCTCAAGTGCGCGCCGCCGATCCGCGCCCGCGAGAACCGCGACCGCCTCTGGCGCGGACTGCAGGACGGCGTCATCGACATGGTGGTGTCGGACCACTCTCCGTGCTCTCCGGAGGAAAAGCGTCTCGCCGAAGGCAGCTTCGTCTCGGCCTGGGGGGGCATCGCCTCGCTCGAGCTCACTCTCTCAGCCGTCTGGACCGAAGCGGAGGAGCGCGGGATTGCAATCGAGCGGGTGGTCGAATGGATGAGCGCCGCGCCAGCTCGCCTCGCCGGACTCCTGCACGACAAGGGCGCCATACAGACCGGGCGGCAGGCGGATTTCGTCGTCTTCGATCCCGAGGCCGCCTTCGTCGTCGACGCTTCCCGGCTGCACCAGCGGCACCCGCAGACTCCCTACGCCGGACGCGCGTTACGGGGAAGCGTTCTGGCGACCTGGCTTAGAGGTGAGAAGATCTTCGACGGCGGCCGTCTTGTCCGCGCGGGACGCGGCGAGCTCCTTCTGTCGGGCTGACGCGTTGGTCGAAGTCGAAGGGAGCCCTGTGCCGGATTTCATGGACTTGATCGACCTGGCCTCCGAGCGCCTGGGGGGCTCCGCGATCGCGGCCAACGACGAGTTCTTCGCTCCCCGGGAAAATCTCCTGAAGGCGGGCAAACCGGTTTTTCTGGAGGAGGAGTACACCGAGCGCGGCAAGTGGATGGATGGCTGGGAGACGCGTCGTCGCCGAAAGCCCGGTCACGACTGGTGCGTGGTCCGTCTGGGACTGCCCGGGATCCTGCACGGATTCGTGATCGACACGACGCACTTCAAGGGCAACGCGCCCGAGTCCTGTTCGATCGAAGCCTGCGAGACCGCGAGCCTCTCCCCCGAGCCGTGGGAGTTCGAAAAAATCTCCTGGACGGAGCTCGTGCCGAAATCGGCTGTTCGCTCCGACTTCCAGAATTTCTTTTCCGCCGCCGCGCCCCGACCGTTCACGCACGTGCGGCTGAACATCTTCCCCGACGGCGGGGTGGCGCGCCTCCGGGTGCACGGGGAGGTCGCTCCCGACTGGGACCGGATTGCGCGGACGGGCGGCGAGCTCGACCTGGCGGCGGTCGAGAACGGCGGACTCGTGCTGGCGGCGAGCGACGAATTCTTCGGCGAGCGGCAGAACCTGATCATGCCGGGCCGCGGGCGTGACATGGGAGACGGATGGGAGACGCGGCGCCGGCGCGATATCGGTCATGACTGGGCCATCGTCCGCCTCGGACGGTCCGGGACGATCCGGCGTATCGACGTCGACACCGCGCATTTCAAGGGCAACGCGCCCGGCAGCTGCTCCGTCGAAGTCTGCCGGTCCCCGGGGGCGGGCGTGACCGAGCTCCAGGAGTCGTCCCGGGAGTGGGACCAGGTCCTGCCCGAGACGAAGCTCTTTCCGCACACGCTTCATCGGTTCGAACGGGAGCTCGCGCCCGCCGGGGAAGCGACCCACGCCCGGTTCAACATCTTTCCGGACGGGGGCGTGAGCCGGCTTCGTCTCTGGGCCCCGGCTCCTCCGTCGCCGGCCGCGGCCGGGGGGACGCCTTGACGATCGCAACGGAGGCGGTGCCCGGGATCGAACGGCTGGATGCGCTGCCGGACGGGGCCGCGGACCGCGAGCTTCTGGGTTGCTGCGGGTCCCGCACCTGGGCCAGACGCATGGCGTCCGCTCGCCCGTTTGTGACTCTCGAACGGCTCCTCGAAGCCGCCGACGCGACCTGGCGATCTCTCCCGGAATCGGACTGGCGCCAGGCGCTCGACTCGCATCCGCGGATCGGCGACTTAACCGCTGAGGGGCAGGCGGCGGAAGAGCAGAACGCGGCTCTTTCCGGCAGCGATGAGGACGCGCGCCTCCTTGCCGAAGCGAATCGGGAATATGAGGCGCGGTTCGGACGGATCTTCATCGTCTGCGCGGCGGGCAGGACGGTTCCGCAGATACTCGAGGCGTGCCGCCAGCGGCTGAGCAACGACCCGGCCGCCGAGCTGCACATCGCCGCGGAGGAGCAGCGCCGGATCACACGGCTTCGTCTCGAGAAAATGGCGCGCGGCAGATGAGCGGCGTCACGACGCACATCCTCGACACCTCGCGGGGGCGGCCCGCGGACGGAGTTTCTCTCCGGCTCGAGGTCCGATCGGGTGCGGGTTCCTGGACTGCGATTTCGAACGGCGTCTCGGACTCGGGCGGAAGGGCGACTCTTCTCGACTCCGCCGCCCGCCCCGGCACCTGGCGGCTGACATTCGACACCGCCGCGTATTTCGACCGGATCGGCGTGGCTGGCTTCTACCCCGAAGTGCAGATCGTTTTCGAAGTTCGCGACGCGGAAGGGCATCATCATGTGCCTCTGCTGATCGCTCCCTTCGGATACTCGACCTACCGGGGCAGCTGAGCGGCGATGCTGGCGGAAAATTCCTACGGAAAGTCGGGGATCCGGCTGGTACACCGAAGCCGACGGGGAGACCGGGATGAGATCCGCGATCTCACGGTCGCCGTCGCTCTCGAAGGGGATTTCGAGGCGGCGCACGTCCACGGGGACAACTCACGGGTGCTACCGACCGACACGATGAAGAACGCCGTCTATGGTCTGGCGCGCTCCCGGGGGATCGGCGCCATCGAGAGCTTCGGGTTGCTCCTCGCCGATCACTTTCTGGGCGCGAGCGAGGCCGCGTCCGCGGTCCGGGTCTCGATTTCGGAGCGTCCCTGGGAGAGGCTGCCGCAAGGCTCCGGACATCATCCAGGCGCGTTCCTGCGGCCAGGAGCGGAGCGTTGGGTCACGCGCGTCGAAAAAAGCGCAGCGGGCGCGGCCGGCGCCTCCATCCGCTCGGGGGTCGAGGACCTGACGCTTCTGAAATCGTCGAAGTCGGGATTCTCTGGATTCCTCCGGGACCCATACACCACGCTTCGCGAGACCGAGGACCGGATTCTCGCGACCTCCCTCCACGCTCTCTGGGCGTATGAGCCCGGACAGATCTCGTGGCAGCCCACCGGCCGCGCCATCCGCTCGACCCTCCTTCAGACGTTCGCGGACCACGGGAGCGCGTCGGCCCAGCACACGTTGCATGCCATGGGAGAAGCCGTATTGAGCGGGCATCCCGAAGTCACGAAGATCCGGATATCGATGCCCAACAAACACCATATCCTCGTCGACCTTTCCCCGTTCGGACTCGACAATCCGGGGGAAATCTTCGTCGCGACGGAGGAACCATTCGGGCTGATCGAGGCGACGCTCAGGAGGTGAGGCGGCGCCCGGGAGGCGGAGACGGACGTGAGGACAGCGCGGCCGTCATTGCCCTCCTTTTTTTTGTTGCGGGGCGGTCGTCGTCTTCCGTCCCTTCAGGATCGCGACGAACGACCGGCTGCGAAGCTCGTCGAGCGTCAGCCCGCTCTTCCGGACCGCCTCTTCCTCGGTGATCGCGCCGCACGCCGAGGCGCGCAGGAAGTAGTTCAGGAGTCCCTGTCCGGTCGCGGCGTCGTCGAAAACGTCGCCGACGAGCGTGGCCTGACCCGCCTTTTCGACGAAGTTCGTGAGTCGCGCCGACGCGGCGTCCAGCCCTTCGAGGAAGAAAGCGTAGAGCGCCGCGTACCGGGTGGGAAGCTGCGCCGCGTGCAGGTCCCAGCCCTGATAGAAGGCGTTCGCGAGGGAGTGGCGGACGTGGTCGTAGTGAAGTTTCCACGCGGCGTGGACCGCCGCGCGATTCTCGGCAATCTCGCGGCCCGTGAGCGTCCGATCTTCCCCGCGGTTTGGCGGAATGGGAAGGACGTTCGTCGCGCCGTCCGAGATCCAGACGCCTGTCCCGGCGAGGGCGACCTGCATCGCCTGCCGCGCGAAATCGCAGGCCGGGTGGAGCATGTGCTGATGCGCGGCGGTGATGTTCAGGGAGGCCGTGTAGTCGTACGTCCCGAAATGCGCCGCCAGGCAGCGGCCGTCCGCGGCGGCGACCAGGCCGCCGAGAGAGATCTCTCCCGAGGGGCCCGCGATCGACTGGGGTGTCTCGACCATGATCTCGAGCCACAGAGCGCGGGACGGGAGCGACAGTCCCTGCTCGAGGGCGGTGAGGAGCTCCGCGAGAGCGGCCACCTGCTCGGGGGTCGTCACCTTCGCCAGCGTCACGACGAAATTTTCCGGGAGCCGGCCCGTGTCGTGGATGAGCGCCGTCAAGAACAGGTCGAGAGTGCGGAAGGACCGGCTCCGAAGCTCTTCCGTGAACGGCTTGATGCGGATGCCGATCGAGGAGGGAAGGGTCCCCGCCGCCATCCCGGTCGCCACTTCCCGGGCGGCCGAGATCGCGTGGCCGTCTTCCTCCGCGTCGGGCCGGTTGCCGTATCCGTCCTCGAAGTCGATGCGGTAATCCTCGACCGGCTCCGTGCGGAGCTTCTCGATCACGCGGCGGGAGATGACGGGCGCGAGCGCCTCCGGCAGACCGAGGACGCTTCGAAGGACGTCGGAGGAGGGCGCGTACTCGGTCAGAGACCGGATCGCCAGCGCCCCGAGCTTCGACGCGGTGTCGGAGCGGAAGACCTGCGCGCCCCCATAGACGGTGTGGACCGGCTGGCGCCTTTCCGTCTCTCCCGGGTAGCGCGCGGTGATCGCCGTGTTCGCCTTCCGGAGGCGCGCGGCGAGCGCGTCCGTCACCGCCGCGCCGACCGTCAGGGACGGGGTCACGACGTCTCCCTCCAGAACTGCGCGAGCAGATTTTCGGCGACACGCCGCCGGTAAGCTGCCGTCGAGCGCAGATCGTCTATCGGGTGGATCTCCCGGGCGAGGACGCGCCGCGCCTCTTCGATGGATCCGGAGGCGGCGAGCGACGCCTCGGTCAACGGCAGCCGGACCACGGTCGGAGCGACCGATCCCAGGGCGATCCGCGGCGGAGACGATCGAACCGCAGCCATGACCACTTTGGAGATCGCCTGGGCGGCGCGAGTGCCGACCTTTCGGAACCACTGGCGGCCGTGGATGGCGGGAATCTCGATCGCCACGATGAGCTCGTCTCCGCGCCGAACGGATTGCCGGTATCCGGTGTAGAACTCTCCGAACGGCACCCGCCGCGCCCCTCTTGCGCTCTCGAGGACGACGACGGCGTCCGCCGCGGCGAGAACGGGAAGCGTGTCTCCGGCAGGGGAGCCGTTGGCGACGTTTCCTCCGAGAGTGCCCCGGTTCTGAATCTGCACGCCTCCGATCTCCCGCGCGGCGGAGGCGAGAATCGGAACGCGCTCCGCAACGAGAGGAGACCTGAGGAGGTCCGTGTACGTCGAGAGCGCGCCGATCGAAACGACGTCCTTCTGGAGGCGGATGTCGCGCAGCGAACCGATCCGCGAAAGATCCAGAAAGCGGGTGTCGGGCAGAGTTCCAAAATTCAGGGACACGTACAGATCCGTCCCGCCCGCCAGCGGGGTGACGCCCGGCGCGTCGCGCAGCATCGAGAGCGCCTCCGGCAGGGATTCGGGCTCGAGGAGGGACAGGGAAGAAAGGGCGGTTCTCATGTTTCGTCCGACGGTCACTCGGGGGAGGAGGGGGATTGGGCCGCCCCCCGGATGGACCGGTAAATCCCCTCGTATCCCGTACAACGGCAGATGTTTCCGGCAAGCCCCCGGCGAATCTGATCGAGGTCCGCCCCGGCGGGCAGTGCCGCGGCGGCGAGGATCATTCCGGGCGTGCAGATGCCGCACTGGGCGCCGCCTTCCCGGATGAAAGCCTCCTGGAGCGCCCCGGCGCCCGTCAGACCTTCGATCGTCGTGACGGCGCAGTCGCGGACCTGCGCGAACGGGATGAGGCACGAGTTGACGGCCTCTCCGCCGATCAGCACGGTGCAGGCCCCGCACTCGCCTTCGCCGCAGCCCTCCTTCGTCCCGGTGAGGCCGAAGTCCTCCCGCAGCACGTCGAGCAGCCGCTTCATGGGATGGACCGCGAGCTCGGTCTCGCGCCCGTTCAGGCGGAAACGCAGGACGCCTCCATGATCCGCTCGGGCGTCGCGGGGATCTGCCGCAGGTCGATGCCCATGTGGCGGATCGCGTTCACGATGGCGGGGGCCGGGCCGTCGATCGGCATCTCTCCGATTCCCTTCGCGCCGTGCGGCCCGTGCGGATATCCGCTCTCGAGAATGACGACGTCGATGGGCGGCGTGTCGAGCGTGGTGGGCACCACGTAGTTCGTCATCTGCGCGTTAGCCATTGCGCCTCCGCGAAAAACCACGTCCTCCAGGATCGCAAAACCGATCCCCTGGGCGGTGCCGCCTTCGATCTGCCCCGCGGCCAGCATCGGATGGATGGCTTTTCCGATCTCGCAGACGGCGGTCAAGCGGACGGGCCGGATCTCGTACGTGTCCGGATCTCGTTCGACCTCGGCGACGTTGCAGCCCCAGCCGTATGCGCCGTACGCGTCTCCGCGGTAGGTCTCGTCGCTCCACTGGAGCTCCTCGGGCTTTTCGTACTCGCGGGTGACGACGAGCGGGCCGTGCGCCTCGAGGTAACGCGCGGGCGTCAACGGGCCGAGACGCGCCTTCATCTCGAGAGCGCAGTTTTCGAGGATCTTCCCGACGACCATGCACGTGCGGGACGCCACCGTGGGGCCGCTGTCGGGCACGCACGCGGTGTCCGCGTCCGCGACTTCCACGTTTTCGTAGGGAATGCCGAGCGCGTCCGCGACGATCTGTGCGTGGATCGTGCGCGTCCCCTGGCCGATCTCCGTCGAGCCGACGAGGATGCGCGCTCCCCCGGGCGTCAGCTCGAGGGAGGCGCGGGACGCCAGGCGGACTTCGCCGCCGCCGGTGAACCCCGACCCGTGGAAGAAGAGCGAGAGCCCGATTCCGGAGCCCGTGCCGGCGAGCTGCAGCCGGCGGGCCTCGAAGTCCGTGCGCGCCACCGCTTCCCGAAGCACCTCGGCCGCGCTGCAGTCCGCGCCGAGGACCTGCCCGGTCGCGGTCGTGTCCCCGGGACGGAAGAGGTTGGCTTCGCGAAGGCGTACGGGATCGATGCCGAGCGTCTCGGCGATCCGCTCCATGTGCACTTCCGCCGCGAATTGCGTCTGAGGCGCGCCGAACCCGCGGAAGGCCCCATTCGGCGGGGTGTTCGTCATGGTGACCCGCCCGTGCACGCGCACGGCATCGCAGCGGTACGGGCCCGTGGCATGGAGGACCCCGCGGGAGAGGACCACCGGGGAGAGCGTCAGATACGCGCCGCCATCCATGAGCACGTCGATGTCCATCGCGAGGATCTCGCCGGCCGAAGTGACGCCCGTCCGATGGCGGACGACGGAGGGATGGCGTTTGGTCGTCGCGAGCATGTCCTCCACGCGGTCGTAGACCATCTTCACGGGCCGGTTCGCCTTCAGCGCGAGAATCGCCGCGTGCCCCGCGAGCATCGAGGGGTACTCCTCCTTCCCGCCGAACCCGCCGCCCGTCTCCGTCTGGACGACGCGGACCTTCTCCGGCGGGAGGCCGAGGAGCACGACGAGCGCCTTGTGGACGTAGTAGGGGCACTGAAGCGATCCGTAGACCGTGATGCCGCCGTTTTCCGGCACGGCGATCACGCCGTTGCACTCGATGTAGAGCTGCTCCTGGTGCCCGGTCCGGTACTCGCCTTCGACGACG
>JBDUBI010000145.1:0-2590 GCA_040004225.1 Acidobacteriota bacterium | reverse complement strand
AGCGTCCTCGAGCCTTTTTCACGGAGGCGCCCGAGGACGTCCGAATCGCGAGGCAACACCGGCGGAGTCTATCCCGGCGGCCGGACCTCGCCTGACGGAACCTGATCTTCCGCGCCGTGCGCGAGCAGATCAGGCAGCAGGAAGAACTCTCGCGCTTGCCGGCTGTCGAGGGTACCGCTCCGGTAATAGCGCGCGACGACCGCGGGCCACAGGAAGAGGTCCGGGTTTGCCTCGGCAAATGTCTTCCAGTTGGAAGCTTCGGATGCGCGCCGCCGGCGCTCGTGGATCAGCAGGATCAGGACCCACGTGATCGTCTCGTGGTACAGGTCCGGTCTGCCGACGGAATCCGCGTAGCGCCGCAGGGCCGCCGGAAACCACTCCAATATTTGTACGAGCGATCGCGTCGCGAGCGAGAACCACACCACGCGAACGTGCTCCTCATGGTGAAACTGCCGGGCGGGAAGGCTGCACCCCTCGAAGGCCTCGACGAGCGCGGCGTCCGAGAGCGGCGGCGGCGCGCCTCTCGTTCCGCCGGCTCGACGCAGACGTTCAGTTACCACGGTAACAAGATACCATCTACCGCGCCGATCACGCCGGCGATTTAAAAAGCGGCGGTATCGGCGAAGCTCTGGAGCGTGCCCGCCTCGTGGACGTAGGTGTTCAGGTGGTCGGTCGACAGGTCGCGGATGGTCACCCGGTAGTCCACATCCGTCAGGGATCCGATGAAGACCCAGAACTTGCCGTTGAATGGCCTCCCATCGACGACCTTGACCACGATCTCGACGTTGTTCGCGGTGAAGAACCAGAATGCCCCCGTGTCACCGGTCAGGGGGATGGTTCGCCCCACGCCGGCGAGGCCCTGCGGGGAGACGTCCCACGCGACTTTCACCTGGAACCGGGCGTTGTTCAGGCACAGGGTCGTCGCGTCGGGGACGCAGAATCCCTGGAGAGCGACCCGGCCGATCTTGTCCCCCGTGAACTCCGTGAACCAGACGTTCCCGTCCGGACCGGAGATGATTTCGGTCGGGGAGCCCCCGGCGGTGGGGATTGCGAGCTCCGTGACCGCTCCCGCGGGCGTGATCCGCCCGACCCGGTGGAGACCGGACTCGGTGAACCAGAGATTGCCGTCCGACGCCGCCGTAATCCCATAGGGGGCGGCGCCGCCCGGAAGGGAGAACTCCGTGACAGCCCCCGCCGGAGTCATCCGGCCGATTCGCGACGTCGTGTACTCGGTGAACCAGAGGTTCCCGTCGGGTCCCGTAGTGATGCCATAGGGGCTCGAGTTCGAGTCCGGAAGCGCGAACTGGGAGAAGGCGCCGGCGGTCGACAGCCGTCCGATGCGGCCCACCTTGCTTTCGGTGAACCAGAGCGCGCCGTCGGGCCCAGCGGTGATCCCCTGGGGTCCGGTGTTTGCGGGGAGCAGATAAAAGGTCAGGACGCCCGCCGTCGTCACGCGGCCGATCCGGTCGTACAGATCGGTGAACCAGAGATTCCCATCCGACCCGGTGACGATCTCGATGGGTTCCGAGGGCCGCACCGGGATGCCGAGCTCCGTCACGGAACCGGAGGTCGTCACCCGTCCGATCCGGCCCGGGAGCTCCGTGAACCACAGGGCGCCGTCGGGGCCGGCCGTGATCCCGCGCGCGAAACTTCTGGGATTGGCGAGAGGAAACTCCGCAATCGCCCCGGACGGCGCGATCCGACCGACCTTGTCGCCATGCTCCTCGACGAACCACACGTTTCCGTCCGGCCCGGCGGCGATTCCCGCCGGAGAGCTGCCGGCCGACAGGGGGAACTCGACGATCTGCTGCGCCGCCGCGGATCCGGCGGCCGGAAGGCACAAAAGGAGAAGGGCCGCGGCCCGCGAGATCCCCCTCCGGGGTCGCGTGCGCGACCGAGCCCGGCCATCTCCCGACCCGACTCGCCGCCCCGCTCCAGCCTTCATCGGAGACCTCCCTCCCGTCCGTTTGCAAGACGGCTGCCCGCCGCCGGGGTCTCTGGCCTCGACTCGCTTCCGTTAGGCTGAGGCATGCAGGACCGACCGACCGCGCAGGAAGCCTGGTGCCGCCTGATCACCGCCGGCCCTCGCGTTCTCCGCGTCCAGATCATGCGCCCCGACGGCCAGGTGCTCGCCGCCTATCCCGCCGAACGTTTCGACGCGGGCGTCATCCGACAGATGCTGGCCGGTCAGATCCGGGCCGCCGTGACCGGGCCCGACGGCGTCGTCCGCCTGAGCGATCTTTCCGGCGCTGTGCTCTTCGAGGAGCGGCTCGGATCGCCTCCGCCCGCGTAAACAAGAACGACGCGCGAGCGCACGCCCGTCGCCGCGCCGACTCGGGATAAACTGCGCCACAATCGCTTCGCCGGTCGTGGCTGTCGTTCACAGGGGCTTTCCACGGCGTCCCCCATCCAAGCGTCCCGGAAAGAGTCGCCCCCCCGTGATTCCCGCTCGGGCCCCGCGATCGTTCGAGGTCATTTCGAGGACGACAACGATGGCGCCGCGCCGCGGAGCTCGCCCTCGCCGCCCTAGCCGCTCTCGCCCGGCGAGGGCGTCCCTTCACCTCGAACGACATCGTGAAGCTCGTCGGAC
>JBDUBI010000198.1:0-28133 GCA_040004225.1 Acidobacteriota bacterium | reverse complement strand
CAACATGAAGAAACAGAAGATCAAGAAGGGCGCGAACGAGGGCAAGACGATGCTGAAGGCGTGCCTCGAAGACACGAGCGGAAGCATCCCCATCTGCATCTTCGCGAGCCAGTACGAGAAGGATGGCCACTGGCTTCAGGCCGACCTGCCCGTGCTGGTCACGGGAACCGTCCGCGAGTCCGGCGCCGCGTTCGAGATGACGGTGCGGGAGATCGTGCGTTTAGAGGGGATCCACGAGCGCCGCGCGCGAGAGATGATGATTCGCGTGAACCTCGCTTTTGCCGACGAGAAGGTGCTCGCTCGCGTGAAGGACAGCCTGCGTTCCCATCCCGGCACGACGCCCGTGTCCATCCGGCTCTTCCGCCCCGGAGAGTTCGAAGCGACGCTGAGGGCCGCGGATTCCATGCGTATCGCCGCCTCCTCCGGTCTGACGAGCGAGATTCGCGCGCTCGCCGGGGAGGACTCGGTCGAATACCTGTTCGAGTGATGCGCGGTCGCCCGGCGGCCCCCCTTTCGCGCTCTCTGCTCGCCGTCCTCCGGCCCGTCCGGGAAGCCGCGCGGGGCGAGAGGATCGCCGTCGTGGGAGGCGCCGTCAGAGATCGTCTCCTGGAGCTGCGGGCGGCGCCCCGGGACGTGGACGTGGTCGTTCAAGGGGACGCCGTCGCTCTGGCGCGGCGCGCGGCGAAGGCCGGCTCTCTCGACGTCCACGTGCACGAGAGGTTCGAGACCGCCAATCTCGCGGCCCCGGGCGGCTGGAGCATCGATCTCGCCCGCGCGCGGAAAGAGATTTACCGTCGGCCGGGAGCCCTCCCGGAAGTTGCGCCGGCAACTCTCGAAGAGGACCTCTCGCGGCGCGATTTCTCGATCAACGCCATCGCGGTCGAGCTCGATGGCGGGGGGGGCGCCGGGCGAAGGCACGATCCGTTCGGCGGGGCCGGGGATCTGGAGCGCCGGCTCCTGCGCGTCCTCCACGCCCGCTCCTTCGAAGACGACCCGACGCGGATTCTGCGGGCAGTTCGCTATGCGGCCCGCCTCGACCTGCGCTTCGAGAAATGGACGCGCGGATGGCTTGGCGCGGCGGTGGCGGGGGGCGCTCTGGAAACGATTTCGGGGGATCGCCTCCGGCGCGAGCTCGAGCGCACGCTCTCGGAGACTCGCTTCCCGGAAGCCGTGCGTCTCTTCGACGTTCTCGGGGTCGCGGACGCGCTTCACCCCGGCTGGCGGGCGACGCCGGCGGTGCTGGCCGCACTCTCGCGCGCGGAGCGTCTCTCTCGCGCGCGGCCGAGGGAGACGACGTGGCTCCTGCCGCTTCTGGTCTGGGCGGGAGAACTTCCGGAAAGTACCTGCGGGGATCTGGCCCGTCGGCTGGCGGTCGCGTCCCCTGCCCGCAGGGCGCTCGAGCGGTGGGCGTCCACGCGCGACGGGATCGCCCCCTCAACGCCGTTATCTGCCGACGAGCGGTTCGCGGTGGCGGCGCTGCTTCCGGCGACGAGAGAGGGGAGACGGCGGAAGGGCCGTCTGCTCGCGCCGGTCGCGCTTTCGATCCGCGGCGCGGACCTGCTCCGAGCTGGAATTTCTCCCGGCCCCCGGGTCGGGCGGGCGCTGGCCGAGACCCGGGCCGCGCTCGGGAATGGCAGGATCGCCCCCGCGGAGGAGCTGGCGTTCGCCCTCGACGCGGCCCGGCGGGGCGGAAATTGAACATGAAAATCCTCGCGGCGGTCGTGTTCGCGGCAGCGGCCTCGTTTGCGGGGACCGGCCGATCGGCCGGCGCGGACCAGGCCGCGAACCTCACCCCGAAAGCGGCGGCAGACGCTTCCGTCGCGCCCGCCTCTTCGAGATCGACGTTCTGCGCGGAGTGGGTGCGGCAGTCGCGGCAGGGCTACGAGCGGCTGACGCTCTTCCGCGATCGGTCCCTCGTCTGGAAGCGCAGCCGGGACGGGAAGGACGACATTTCGCGAAAACAGATCGCGCCCGAGGAGCTCGTGTTTTACTGCGACTACTTCTCGCGGCCGGAGGTCTGGTCGGTCCCGTCCGACCAGCGGTCGGGATTGACGGGAGAATTCGCCGTGCAATCCGTGGTGACCCTGGTCCGCGCCGACGGCGCCCGCCGCACGATCCGGTTCGACGACTTCTCGCCGCTCTCGCCCGAAGCGGCTTCTCTGAAAGCGGCGCTCGAGGGACTGAAGGTCGTGTTGACCGACCCCCTCGCTCCGGCCTCTCGCTTCGCGCCGGACGCCCTCGCGCCGGGCCAGCTTCTGAAGCGGTTTGACGGCGCCGTATTCCGCATCCGGACGATCGACCGGGAGAAGGCGGTGGTCGAGCTCGAGGGCGTCAACGAGCCGTACCGGCAGTTCCGGAAAATCGAGGAGCTCCGGTTTCAGTTTTCTCCGCCTGAATGACGAGCCGGGGCCCGGGCGAGGTCCGAATCGCGGCCGGCCGGTGGAAAGGGCGCCGCCTGGAAGTTCCGGAGGCGGCTCGCCCGACCTCGGGCCGTGCCCGCGAATCCCTGTTCGACCTCCTCGGCCCACGCGTCGAGGGCGCCAGGTTTCTCGACCTGCACTCCGGCAGCGGCGCCGTGGGGATCGAGGCGGTCTCCCGGGGATCGGAGCGCGCCGTCTTAGCCGAGACCGAATCCACGGTCCTCTCGCGCAACGTCGCCCGTCTCGGGTCGCCGCCGGAGCTCTCGGTTCTGGCGTGCGAGGCGGGAGAGGCGGTCGAGAGACTCTCGGCGGCGGGGGAGCGCTTCGACGTCATTTTTTCGGACCCTCCCTACGGCAAAGGGACGCCGCCGCCTCCGGGGATCGAGCGGCTCGTGGCCGCCGGGGGACTCGTGGTCCTGCAGCGCGATGCGGACGCGCCGTCGCCGGAAGTCCCCGGTCTCGTGCACTTTCGGGAGAGGGCCTACGGGAGAAACGTGTTCGATTTTTATACGCGCGCGCCCGCGGGCGGAGAGCCTCCCTTCAAAACGCCCTGACGCCAGGCAACCGTCCCCCGCAGAGAGACTTGCGTGCCATGCGCCCGGATGCTAACCTCACCGGTTCCTGGCGAACCCCGCCCAAATTCTCGATAGGAGAGACGATGCTTCAGAACGGCCGCCACTTCTTCACCTCGGAATCGGTCACGGAAGGTCATCCAGACAAAATCGCCGATCAGATTTCGGACGCCATTTTAGACGCGGTCCTCCGCGACGATCCGACCGGGCGCGTCGCCTGCGAGACGCTCGTGACGACGGGTCTCGCGTTCATCGCGGGCGAGATCTCGACCAAGACCTACGTCGATTTCCCCTCGGTCGTGCGCCACACGATCAAAGACATCGGCTACACGCGGGCGAAGTTCGGCTTCGACTACGAAACCTGCGCCGTCATCTCCTCGATCGATCCCCAGTCCCCCGACATTGCTCAGGGAGTGGACACCGGCGGCGCCGGCGACCAGGGGCTCATGTTCGGCTATGCCGTTCGGGAGACCGAGGAGCTGATGCCCCTTCCCCTGACGCTCGCACACCGCCTGGTGCAGCGGCTGTCCGAGGCGCGCCGCAAAGGCGAGCTCGACTTTCTGCGGCCCGACGGGAAGTCGCAGGTGACGGTCGAGTACGAGGGAAGCCGCCCGATCCGCGTCGAGACCGTGGTCATCTCGACACAGCATGCCGAGGCGATGAAGCATCCCGCCCTGCGGGAAGCGGTCATCGAGGAGATCATCAAGCCCGTCATTCCCGCCTCTCTTCTCACGAAGGACACGAAGTTCCACGTCAATCCGACCGGCCGGTTCGTCATCGGCGGCCCGCAGGGCGACGCCGGGCTGACCGGGCGCAAGATCATCGTGGATACGTACGGCGGCAGCGCGCCTCACGGCGGGGGCGCGTTTTCCGGCAAGGATCCCACGAAGGTGGACCGGTCCGCGGCCTACATGGCCCGCTACATCGCCAAGAATCTCGTCGCGGCCGGCATCGCGGAGCGGGCGCTCATCCAGCTCGCCTACGCCATCGGCGTGGCGGACCCCGTCTCCGTGCACGTCGAGACCTATGGAACCGGCAAACTGCCTGAGGAGAAAATCGTGGCCCTCGTTCGCGAGCACTTCCGCTTAACCCCCAAGGGCATCATCGAGAGCCTCGATCTGCGCCGCCCCATTTACAAGCAGACGGCGGCGTTCGGCCACTTCGGCCGGCGGCTGCCCGATTTCACGTGGGAAAAAACCGACCTTTCGGAAACGCTTTCCCGCGCCGCGGGTGTCGAACCTGCCGTCACCGCACCGGTGACGCAGTGAGCACCGTCGCGAGCGTGGCGCACGACGTCAAGGATCGTGATCTCGCGGAGCGCGGGCGCCTGCGGATTGCCTGGGCCGAGGCCAGTATGCCGGTGCTCCGGCAGATCAAAGAACGCTTCGAGAAAGAGAAGCCGTTTCGAGGAATCCGGATGTCGGCCTGCCTCCACGTGACGACGGAAACCGCGAACCTCGCAAAGACCCTCGCCGCCGGCGGGGCGGACCTCGTCGTCTGCGGCTCCAACCCTCTGTCCACACAGGACGACGTGGCGGCATCGCTCGTGGTCGATTCGGGCATCGCCGTGTATGCCGTCAAGGGAGAGGACCACAAGACGTATTACGAGCACATCCGGGCGGCCCTTGCGCACCGCCCCAACATCACGATGGACGATGGTGCCGACCTCGTGTCTTCGCTTCTCTTCCTCGCTCTCGGAAAGGACGCGGACGTGGACCCGGTTCTCCGCGAGTGGGCGAAGACCCTCTCGCCCGCCGACCGGAAGGGGCTGCTCGACGGGATCGTGGGCGGGACCGAGGAAACCACGACCGGGGTCATTCGCCTGAAGGCCATGGAGAAGGATGGCGTTCTCAAGTTTCCCGTCGTCGCGGTCAACGAGGCGCGGACGAAGCATCTTTTCGATAACCGCTACGGCACCGGACAGTCCACCCTCGACGGGATCGTCCGCGCGACCAACCTGCTGGTGGCGGGTTTGAACGTCGTCGTGGCCGGCTATGGTTGGTGCGGACGCGGAGTGGCGATGCGCGCGCGCGGCCTGGGCGGCCACGTGATCGTGACCGAGATCGATCCGACGAAGGCCATCGAAGCGGTTCTCGACGGTTACCGCGTCATGACGATGGAAGAAGCCGCGACAATCGGAGACATCTTCGTCACGGTCACGGGAAACAAGGGCGTTCTGCGCGAGGAGCACTTCCGCGCGATGAAGGACGGCGCCGTCGTCTGCAACTCCGGGCACTTCAACGTCGAGATCGACATCCCGGCGATGGAGAAGCTGTCGCGCGAGCGCCGGATGATTCGGGAGTTCGTGGAGGAATACACCTTTTCGGACGGACGTCGCGTGAATCTCCTCGCGGACGGCCGGCTCATCAACCTTTCGGCCGCGGAGGGACATCCCGCCTCCGTCATGGACATGTCATTCGCGAACCAGGCGCTTGCCGCCGAATTCATGGTCAAGAACCACGCGACCCTCGAGAAAAAGGTCTATACGGTCCCGGACGACATCGACCGGGAGATCGCGCGCCTGAAGCTCGCCGCGATGGGCGTCGACATCGACGTCCCGAGCCCCGAGCAGATGCGTTACATGAGCTCATGGGAAGAGGGCACCTAGCATGAAGCGGCGGCGGGGGGCGGTCTGGGGCGCTGCCGCTCTTCCCCTGTGTCACGACATCGCCTTCGTCGCGGTTCCCTGCAGCCGGCCTCGCGGCGCTGGCAGCGCCGCCTCACACCCTTCCTCCTCAGCCTGCTAGGCCCTCTTCGGTTCACGGCCCGCGCGCGCGGCGTCTGAGACTTCGGGAACCACCCCGGTGAGGGCTGCGCGCGCGACGCTTCTCGTCGGATTGCTCCTCGTCGCGGCCCGCGCCGCTCTGGCGCAGCCGCCGGCTCCCGCCGACGCCGGCGACCCGCGCATCGGCGAGATCCGCATCCGCGCGCTCGACGTCTATTCGCCGGAAGAGGCCGCGCGAGGCTGGCTCTACAGGACGGCGGACGCCGTCCGCTTCTCGACCTCGGAAAACGTCATCCGCAAATTCCTTCTCTTTCACGAGGGCGAGGTCCTGGATTCCGCGAGACTCGCCGAGACGGAACGCAACCTCCGAGCCCTCCCGTTTTTGAAGGCGGCGTCCGTCCGGGCGCTTCCGCCGCGCGACGGCGTCGCGGACGTCGAGGTCGTCACCCAGGATTCCTGGACGACGCAGCCGGGTCTCTCGTTCGGCGGAAAAGGCGGCGTGACGACATACGGATTCGATCTGCAGGAAAAGGATTTCCTGGGCACGGGACGCCAGATCGCCGTGGGCTACGACAAGGGGACGGAGCGCACGAATCGGGTCGTCGAGTACACCGACCCATACCTCTTCGGCGCTTACTGGAAAGGCGACTTCGCGTATTCATCGAACTCTGACGGCACCGAGAGCCGCGTCTTCGTCGGTCGGCCGTTCGTGTCGTTCGTCGACCGCCGCGCGGCCGACATTCTCCTGGACCGTCTGACGTTGAACGCCCGGATCTTCGCCAACGGAGAAACGCTGTCGCGATATCGCCAGCGACACCAGGAAGTCACGGCGCACTACGGGGTGGCGATCGAAGCCAGCGACGCGAGGGCGCGCCGGCTCTTCTTCGGGTTTCGCGGATTTGACGACCGATTCGAGCTCCTGCAGACGAGTCCCTCCGGGGTTCTTCCCGCCGGCCGGCGGTTTCGATTCGTGACGCTCGGATATGAGGACGTTCAGAACGCGTACCTGAAAATGAACTACGTCAATCGGGACGTCCGATACGAGGACTTCAATCTCGGCCGCAGGATCGCGGCCGAGATCGGCGTGTCGCCATCAGGTTCGGGCGACTCCCGAACCACGGGTCTCGTGCGCCTCACCCTTTCGCAGGGATGGCGCATCGCCGACGAAAGCTTTCTGACCGCCCGGCTCGGTTACGAAACGCGCTGGGACGGTGCGCCGGCGAACGAAATCGTCTCGGGGAGTCTTTTCTTCGCTCACAAATTCGCGGGTTCGACGATTGAAACCTTCGTCTCCCGTCTGCTTTTCGATCGCGGATGGAGCCTCGACCGGGACGTGCAGTTCTTCGCGGACGGGCAGAACGGTCTCCGGGGATACCGGCTGTATGCGTTCGAGGGAGACAAGCGCCTCGTCTGGAACGCGGAGCAGCGTTTTTTCCTGGGGCGGGAGTTCCTGCAGCTCTTTTCTCCCGGGGCGGCGGTTTTTTTCGATACCGGGGCGGCGACGCCGCCGGGTCGACCGCTGCGATTTCACGACTTCAAGAGCGACGTGGGCGTTGGCCTGCGGATAGCGATCACGCGCGCGTCGACGAACAGCGTTCTGCGTTTCGACCTCGCCTACGCCCTCGACCCGGACGCCCGCGGGCGCCGGGGGTTCTTAGTCTCCTTCTCGAGCGGACAGGTCTTCTAGGTCCGTCGGCCCGGGCCCCGCATTTGAGCGGCGAAGGAGCGGCCCCGGGGGAGGCACTCAGGTCCGAAGGCGCAGCAGCAGCCATGTGGCCGCCGTCGCGGCAAGGACGTCGGGCGACCATGCCGCCAGGAGCGCCGGGAGCGCGCCGACCTCTCCCACCTTCGTGAAGAAGGCTCCGGCGATCAAAAACACCATCCCAAGCGCCAGGCCCACGCCGATTCCGGCCAGGGTGCCCTTCTTGCCGATACGGAATGCGAACGGAACGGCGAGGAGGGCCAGCAGGGGAATGAGCAGGGGAGTCGAGAGCTTTGCCTGGAGCGCGGTGTCCAGGACGCCGGTCGGATATCCGCTCGCCTTCAACCGGCGCGCGTAGCGTTGGAGCTCGCGAAACCGCATTTCGTCGGCTCCACGGCGGTCGCGGGTGAAGGTCTTCGGCGGATCTCCGGCGACGCGCTCCTCGAGATATGTGCGGTAGGAAGCCTCGGAAGTGGTCCCGAAGGCGCGGCTCCAACCCTGGCGCAGGACCCACACACTCCCGTCCCACGCCGCTTCCCGGGCCGCGTCGCGCCGTATGACCTCGAAACTGTCCGAGAATTGAAACACGCTGGGCGACAGAAGGATGCCTTTTTCCGGGTCGCTGGCGTCCTGGTGCCAGATCGCGCGTCCGGGCCCGTAATGCCAGCGCCGTTCTGTCGGGGTCGAGAGCCCGTAGTCGACGGGCCGCCCGTAGATGACGTTCTTGTACTGCGCCTGTTCCCGCTGAGCCGCCGGGACGACGTACTCGCCCGCCGCAAACGCCGCCCCCGCCGCCAGCACGGCCAGGACGACGATCGGGGCGCCGAGACGGTGCAGGGACACCCCATTCGCCCGGAAGGCCGTGTCCTCGTTGTTGCGGGAAAGGATCCCGAGAGCGATCAATGTGGAGAGCAGAATTGCGAAGGGGGCGATTTGCAGCGAGATCGTCAGCAGAAAATTCCGGTAGTACCCGAGGAGGACGTCGGCGCCCGGGCGGTTCTTCGCGATCTTGTCGATGTGCTCGGCGTAATCCACGATGACGGCAAGCAGGAGCACCGATGCGGCGACCAGGAAAAAGACGGATAGAAACCGGCCGAGCACGTACCGGTCGAGAAGCGTGGGGAAGCGCAGGAGACCCGACAGCGGAGACCGCCGGGCTGTTTCCGGTCGAGCGGCCCCTCCCGGCTTTTCTCCGGCGGTGCGCGGGAACCGAAAAAGGCGCCAGCGGCCCCGGTCCCGGCTGCCGCGCACCATGGCCGCTCCGCCGAGAGCCAACAGGACGGCGTTGGGAAGCCAGATGGCAAAACCCGGAGGGAGCCGCCCTTCCTGCGCCCAGGTCTCTCCGCTCGAAAGCAGCACGTAGTACAAAACGATCAGCGAGAGAGAGAGCGCGAATCCGCTGCCCTTGCCTCCGCGCCGCGACGTCTCCGCCAGTGGGATACCCACGATGGCGAAGGCGAGACACGCGAAGGGGATGGAGAGCTTCTTGTGGATCTCGACCCAGGCCAGCCGATATTGCTCGGGAGGGAGCTTCGAGCCTTCGCGGACGGTCGCCAGAAGCTCCGAGAGAGATTGCGAGCGAAGCGCCTTGTCAAACGACACCCGGGTGGAGGCGGGATTACCGACGTCGCCCGCGAGCAGGATTCGCTGAGTTTCGTTGCGGTTGGTGCGATAACGGGAAGGGTCCGCGCGGTTGAAATCGTGCAGAGTCGAAGAGACGAGGTCGAGCCACAGGTGGTCGCCTTCGAGGTTCAAAGTGCCCTTGCGGGCGACGATGATCTGCGATTTCTCTTCCTCTCCGATCTGAAGGAACACTCCCTCGAGCGAACGGCCGTCCGAAGCGGTCCGGTCGAAGAAAAGCGTCAGGCCCGGGCGGACTTCGCGGAAGGTCCGGGGCTGGACGACGTTGACGACCGACGTGGCCGCCACGCGAGCCAGGTTCCGGGTGAGGGTGTCATTCGCCCGCGGCAGGACCACGTTGTAGAAAACGAAGACGACCCCGGCCAGGACGAAAGCCGCCGTCAGGGCCGGCCGGGCGATCGCCCCGGGTCCGGCCCCGCAGGCGCGGAGGGCGACAATTTCGGAATCGCCGGACAGCCTTCCGATGCCGATCAGGATCCCCAGGAGAAACGCCATGGGGAGGGTCAGGACGATGATCCAGGGCAGCGACAGCACGACGAGCCAGACAACTTCGGGCAGGGTGGCGCTGCGCCGGACGAAAAAGTCCGCCAGGAAATAGATTGTCCGGACCAGCAGGATGAAGGTGTAAGCGGAGAATCCCAGAAGAAACGGGGGCCAGATTTCGCGCAAGACCGACCTGGAGATGAGCCGCATTGTGGGACAAGTTATCAGGGCGAGGGGCGGCGCGTGGCGAAGGGCGTAAGGCTCCGGGCGACAGGCGGTTGGGCGCGGGGGCGGATGGGGTGCTGGCCTCGCATCCCGGAGTCTGCCAGATCGCCGGCAGGGTGACTCCCGGTCGGGTTATCGCGGGATCCCGGATTCTGTGAAGTCCCGCCGGGTCGGCGAGAAGCCGGAGCAGCGCGCGCCAGATCCGTGGCGGGCCGGCCAAGGCGCTGCCGGACTTCACAGAGTCCGGGGACATTATGCAAAATCGCCCGGCAGGGTGGCATCCTGAGCCAAATGTCACGAGAACCCGACCCCGGCGCCTGAGACCTCGAGCGGCTGGCGATTTTACATAATGTATCTTATCGGACTCTGCGCTTCGGGGAATTCGCTCTCCCGGTTCCTTGATGTCGTCGTTCCGGAGTTTTGCGCCGTAAGTCTCCTACGCCTCCGCGGTTTCGCCCGGCGTTCTGCCGAAGACCGCCTCGACGTAAGGTCAAACTGGGATGACCCGGCCCAGCCGCAGGCGCCAGGCGGATACGGCGCGAGGTGCCGGAGTGAAGGCGGGGGCTCCCTCTTCACTTCAACCCTCTCCCGGAGTGCGGAGGGCTTTGGGCGGGACCTGCGTCCTTGCTACGAGGGGTCGTTACGCTCCGCAGCGGCAGCAGTCTCCCCCGAGCGCTTCGGAGGGATCCGCATCCTCGACACGCTGCGTCAGTCCGCGGGCTTCGGATCTTCCAGTTTGATCTCGCCACTCTCGAGCTGATCGATGATGTCGCGCAGCGTTTCGATCAGTTCACTCTTCTCCACTTTCGATTTCTGAAAAGAGAGGTTGAGTCTGAATGGCGATCCCTCGGGTCTATAGATGAAGGAAAAGCGCGGAGCTCTGTCTGGGAGAGGGGCGCCTTCTTTTTTCTGTGCGCGAAGATCGTCTCGCGTAGAACCCGCAGCGACCGCTTCGATGGCGTCGCGCATTTTCTCCGGATCGTCGAGTCGCGCGATCTCTAGAAGAACGGAGCGCGCCGTAATGTCGGCGCGCCGACATTCATCGCGGAGATCTTCGGGGATCGAGAGGAGCGTCATCGCTTCGGTCACGGACACCCGCGACTTCCCGACCGAGTCGGCGATCTGCTGCTGCGTGTATCCGTGCCTGGCGGCGAGCGACGAATATCCCTCCGCCTCCTCGAACGCGTGAAGATCGCGACGGTGAAGATTCTCGATCAGGGCGATTTCGACGACCTCGTTTTCGGGAACGTCGAGCTCGATGCAGGGGACTTCCGTCAGGCCCGCCTCCATTGCGGCGCGAAATCTTCTCTCCCCCGCGATGATCCGGAACCTTCCGTCCGCGATCGGCTTGACGAGGAGCGGCTCGAGGACGCCCTTCGCTTCGATCGATCGCCGCAGCTCTGTCAGGTCTCCGACGTTGGTGCGCGGTTGCTCCGGATTCGTTTCGATCTCTTCCATGGAGATCCATCGCCCAAGCGAGCCGCCGAACCGCGACGAGAGAGATTCGACGAAGTGAGAGTCGTGCTGCATCCGCGCTTCCACCGGGAGCCCTCTTCTCTTAGACACGGGACAGCACCTCCTCGGAAAGGGAGTAATACTCGGCCGCCCCGCTCGAGCGGGGGGCGAACGTAAAAATCGATTCTCGATGCGCGGGACTCTCTTCGAGCCGCACGCTCTTCGAGATTGTGGTCTTGAAGACCTTGTCGCCGAAAACGGTCGCAATCTGTTCGTAGACGTCTTTCCCGATGACCGTGCGGCGGTCGTGCAACGTGATCACAACCCCGAGAATCCGCAGCGTCGGGTTCGGCCGGGCCTTGATCTTCTCGATGGTTTCGAGCAGATCGTCCGTGCCTTCGAGGGCGAAGTATGAGGACTGGATCGGAATCAGGATGTGGGAAGACGCGACCATCGCGTTCACCGTGATCATGCCCAGGGTCGGCGGTGTGTCGATCAGGATTGCGTCGTAGTTCATTCTCGCGCCGTCGATCTTGTCCCGCAGCCGGAAGTGCCCGTCGATCTCTCCGAGCAGCTTCGACTCGATTTTGGCCAGTGCGATGCGCGCCGGGGCGATGTCCAGATTGGGAACCTCGGACTTGCGGATCACGTCCTGAAGGGAGACCGCCGATTCGGTGAGCACGTCGAACATCGACTTCTCGACAGTCCGACGGTCGATGTAGGACATGGTGCTGTTCGCCTGAGGGTCCAGGTCGATGAGCAGGGTCCGCATCCCCTTGGAGGCGAGCGCGGCGGCCAGGTTGATGGCTGTGGTCGTCTTCCCGACGCCACCCTTTTGATTCGTGATGGAGATGATCACCGGGAAAGAAAGTATCAGTTCTCTGTTTCGAGTTCTCGATGTTTGTCCGCCGGCGCGGGGCGCCGTCGAAAAAAGCCGGTCTCTGCCGATCACATCCGGTACTTGCCGAGGTCTTCCGGATTCACTTCTTCGAGCCACTTCTTCAGCTTCTCGGGATCCGTGGACCCCTCGGCGCGGATCGTTTTGCTGCGCTCCAAGACGTCCTCTTCCACGAAGATCTCCGCCCGGGCGCGCAGCGCCAGCGCGATCGCGTCACTCGGTCGGCTGTCGACCGTCCACCGCTCCGCGCCTCGAGACAGATGCAGCCGCGCAAAAAACGTATTTTCCTTCAGCTCGTTGACCACGATCCGGTCGACATGCACCCCCAGGGCCGAGAGGACGTTGTGGAGCAGATCGTGGGTCATCGGGCGCGGCGCCTGGATCTTCTCCATCTCGATGGCGATCGCGTTAGCCTCGAAAATTCCGACCCAGATCGGCAGGAACGCCCCGTCGTTCTGGTCCCGGAGAATGACGACCGGCATGTTGCTGACCGGGTCCATGAGAAGGCCTTTGATTTCCATTTTCACCATGGGTGCTCCTCCGGGAGACCGATCGAGGGTGTTCCTGACGGGATCCGGGCGATCAGGGAGTTGGGCAACCCCCGGACGATCTCCACGTCGACGTAGCTGCCGGGGGCCGCGGCACCGTCGCCATTTTCGATGTGGACCACGCGGTTGCAGGCTGTTCGGCCCCGCAGCAGACCTTTGCGGTCCAGATTCTCCACCAGGACTTCGAACCGCTGGCCGACCAGGCTGCCATTGATCTCCCCTTGGATCTGCTCCTGAAGGGCGAGGAGCCGGGCGAGTCTTTCCCCCGCGACTTCCCCGGGTATTTCCTGTTCGCTCCCCCACCGTGCGGACGCGGTCCCGGGACGCGGCGAGTATCGGAACGCGAACACGTGGGCAAAGCGCGCTTCTCGCATGAGCGAGAGCGTGGCGTCAAAGTCGTCTTCCGTCTCGCCGGGGAAGCCCACGATGAAATCCGAGGAGAGGGCGATTCCCGGCACGGCCCGTCGGAAACGTTCGATCGTGGACAGGTACGCGGCCCGGTCGTACCTCCGCTTCATCCGATAGAGAATCCGGTCGGATCCGGACTGCGCGGGAAGGTGCAGGTAGGGGGCGACGGGGATTCCCGCCGCCATGGCTTCGACCAGGGACTCGTCCACCAGGCCCGGGTGCGACGTGATGAATCGCAGACGCCGGAGACCCGGCACCCTGGCGGCTTTGCGGAGCAGCTCTCCCAGGCCGAACTTCTCCTCGGGGTCCTCGTACGCGTTGACGGTCTGGCCGAGGAGCATGACCTCTCCGTGGCCGCCTTCCACCAGGGAGCGAACCTCGGCTAAGATTTCCGATCCCCGCCGGCTTCGTTCGCGGCCGCGGGTAAAGGGGACGATGCAGAAGGTGCAGAACTGATCGCACCCCTCGATGACGGTCACGTAAGACTGGAAGCGCGATCCCCGCCGGATCTGCTCGAACCGATAAACCGGAGAATCCGTCGGGAGGTCCGTCGCCAGGATACGGCGCCGTTCGCGGCGGATCTCCTCCACGATTTCTCCCGCGCGTTCGATCTGGCCTGTGCCGAGAACGAAGTCGACGAAGGGGGCGCGCTCCAGGATCTCGTCTTTTTCCACCTGCGCGACGCAGCCCGTGACGCCAATCACCATTTCGGGATGCTCGCGTTTTCGACGGGCCAGGACTCCCAGGGCGCTGTAAACCTTGGCCTCCGCCTTCTCGCGAACAGAGCAGGTGTTCAGGAGCACGATGTCGGCATCCTCGTGCTCCCCGGCCGGAAAATATCCTCGTGAGTCGAGCTGCCCCGACATCCGTTCGCCGTCCAAGACATTCATCTGACAGCCCCAGGTCTCCACCCGGTATCGGACGTAAGTCTTTGACGTTGAATGAGTTGTATGCAGAGTGTTCATTCGCGCAACCACCCCGGCAGCGCGCCGGCGCGTCTGGCCTTGTCCGGCAGGTCGGCCAGTTCCGACTCGGCCTGGACGAGCTCCTTCTTCGTGGTTTCCAGCTCTTCTCTCTTTTTGTCCCACGCGGGCTTGATGACCCGATCACGGTATTGCCCGTCGTCCCACCGGTAAAAATCATTCTCCAGTTGTTTCGTTTCGCCTTCCAGCGCGGCGAGTTGCGCGGTCAGATCCTCGACGCGCCGGCGCGCGTCGCGGGCGGCTTCCTTCCATTTCGCCTCCTCGGCTCCGGGCGCCGAAGGCGCGACGAGCGGGACAGCCGCCGCCGTGGGAGCGACGGTTTCCGACGGGGCCGCCGGAGTCGTGGGGGCCGCCGCCGGGCGCGCTCTGGCCGTTGAGAGCCGGCCCCTGGAGGGATCTTTCACCAGGCTGTCATTGGTGATCGCGACGGGTTTCTGCTCCCGGCCGTGGCGGGAGACGCCGGCCGCGCGGACCACGTCCGCGAGCGACTGACCGTCCGAAGAACCCGGAACGGGAGTCCGGCCGAATCCGCCGGAGAGCCTGGGCCGGGGGGTCGGCGTGGGGGAAACGGGAGCCGCCAAAGCGGCGCTTCCCTGCAAAACGAGGAAGGCGGCCGCCAGGACGACGCGTCGCAGGGTTGGGGAGCTCATCATGGAGCCGTCGTTCCCTCCCGACCGTAAGCATCTTCCAGCCGGACGACATCGTCGAGCTCCGGCGAGGACACCTCGACCAGGTCGCAATCGGCTTCCGCGCCGAGGCGGTGGCGAACTCCCGCCTGAATGCGAAAGGACTCCCCTTTTTTCAGCCGGACCTCCTCCATCCTGCCGTCGATCTCCACGGAGAGCGCGACCTCGCCGCTCAACACGAAGAGGGTCTCGTCCTTGCGCTCATGGTACTGCAGCGACAGGCGGTGGCCAGCGTCGATATGGAGGATCTTGCCGGCGTACCGATCGGTCTCTGCGAAGACGAGCTCGTGGCCCCAGGGTTTGGCGACGCGTCTCATATTGCCCTCACTTTGTGATGCCTTCGGCTACGTCCCGGACGCGCAGGGCGGCCTCGCGCCGGGGCTCGCCCTCGGAGGCGCTTTTCAGGATCTTCTCGATTTCCCCGGGCTCGGAGCACGCGAGCGCACGATCCATCAGTTCGGCGGCGCGAGCCGAATCCACTCGCGCCAGGGTCTCTTTCACCGTGGGAATCGCGACGGGCGTAACAGAAAGCTCCCGGATCCCGAGACCGACGAGCGCCCGGATGCCGGACGTCTCAGACGCCATCTCGCCGCAGACCGCGACCGGACGGCCCCTCGCCGACGCGGCTTCGACGACGAACTTCATCATGCGGAGAATCGCCGGGTGGAGAGGGCTGTAGAGAGATGACACCTCGGGATTCGCGCGGTCGACCGCGAGGCCGTACTGCGCCAGGTCGTTCGTCCCGATCGAAAAGAAGTCAGACTCTTCCGCCAGTCGGTCCGCGAGGAGTGCGGCTGAAGGCACTTCGATCATGACGCCGAGCGGGGGGACCTTCGCGATATGAAGCGCCGCCGCCACTTCGACCAGGCGGCGGCGCGCCTTTCGAAGCTCCGAGAGAGAGGTCACCATGGGGAGCAGGATTTTCAGCTCTCCGCGCGCCGAGGCGAGGCAAAGCGCGGCCAGCTGCTCGTCGAAGAGCTCCGGGTGAGCGAGGCAGTACCGCAGCCCCCGGAGGCCGAGAGCCGGATTCTCACCCGCGGCCGGCGCGATACCCTTCTCCCCCCCCAGATCGTAGGTCCGGATCACGACCGGGTGCGGAGCGGCGGCCGCGAGGAGCTCCTCATAGGCGGCGCGCTGCTCTTCCACTCCCGGTGTCCGCGGCGCCGCCTTCAGGTAGAGAAATTCGGACCGGAAGAGACCGACGCCCTCGGCGTGCCAGCGTTCGAGAGCCGCGACCTCTTCGGGGAGCTCCAGGTTGGCGCGGACGACGATCCGCACGCCATCGCGCGTCGCCGCCGCGCCCGCCGTGCGGTTTCGGAGCCGCCGCGCGCGCTCCCGCGATTCGGCCACCTGCAGAAGAGCCTGGCGCAATCTCCCCTTGGAAGGAACGGGCTCGACGGTGCCGCGGTCGCCGTCGACGACGATCGGCCGGTCCGGGGAAATGCCGTCGCAGATGCCGATGAGCCCGACGACCGCGGGGAGACCGAAGGAGCGCGCGATGATGCTGGCGTGCGATGTCTGCCCGCCCCGCTCGAGCGCGAGCGCGCGGACGCGCCTCGGATCGAGCCGCGCGGCGTTGACGGGCGAGAGTTCGTCGGCCACGAGAATCGATCCGCGGGGCAGGTCTGTTTCGAGAGCGCGCTTCCCGGACGTCGTCAGGTGCGCGGCAATCTCCCGCGCGACATCGGTGATGTCCGCCGCCCTTTCGCGCATCGCGGCGGAGTCTGCCTTTTCCAATCGCTCGCCGAAATCGCGCGCGACCGCCGCGAGCGCCCATTCGACGTTGACCCGGTCGCGGCTCATGTGCTCGACGATTGCCGAAAGAAAGGTTTCGTCGGCGGCGATCAACCCGTGGGCTTCGAGAATCGCCGCGAGCTCGGTCCCCATCTCTCCCACCGAGTCCCGGGAGTGCTGGAGGAACTCCTCCGAGGCGGCTCTCGCGGCGCGGCGCAGACGCCGTTCCTCCGCCTCGAGCGACGAGGGATCGATCGAGAGCCGAAACGCCGGCAGTCCGGCAAAACGGAGGATGACGGCGCGGCCGACCGCGATCCCGCCGGAAACCGGAAGGCCCTGGAGAACGGTGGTCATCGGGGCTGCCATGAGTGAGGGTGCGCCCGGGATCGGCGCCGCGAACGCCTGTCGCCCCGGCCGGCGCCGCTCAGGTCGCTCTCATTCTTCCTCGTCGAAGCTGCGGGCCACCAGGTCCTCGACGGCGGCGAAGGCTTCCGATTCATCCTCGCCCGCGACGTACAGAGTTATGTGAGTGCCCTGAGAGGCGGCGAGCAGGAGAATGCCGAGGATGCTCTTCCCGTCCACCTCTTCCCCGTTTTTGCGAATCTTCACGGCGGAACGAAAGCGGCTCGCGGTCTGCACGAACTTCGCCGCCGCTCGCGCATGGAGCCCGAGCCTGTTCCGGATCGCGAGATCTCGCTCGATCATCCCTCTCCCCTCTCGAATGCGGCGGCGGAGGCCGCGTCTTCGTCCGCCAGCAGATCCGAGGCGACGCAGATCGAACGCTGTCCGCGATCCTTGGCGAAATGGGCGATTTCAACGACGCTCTTGCCGCTGTTCTGAAGCGCGGCACATTTCAGCACCATGGGCAGGTTGACGCCCGTCACGATTTCGACCCGGTTTTTCTGCAGGAACGAGAGCGTCAGGTTCGTTGGAGTCCCTCCGAACATGTCCGTCAGGATGACCGCCCCATCTCCCCCGTCCGCCTCTTTCAATCCACTGGCGATGCGTTCGCGGGCATCCTCCCCCGTCTGATTCCATTCGAGCGCGACCGCCACGATGCGCGCGATCTCGGGTTGGATCGTCAGCGCCGCTTCCCGTAACTCCTCGGCGAGTCGTCCGTGAGTGACCAGCAGAACTCCGATCATGCGAGGACCGGAGCTGTCACTGGCGGGTCGTGTCCCGGTGCGAGACACGCACCGGGAAGCCGCGTTCCTTCAACGCCTCCGCCAGCCGCTCCGCGACGTATACGGAACGATGTTTGCCGCCCGTGCAGCCGATTCCGATCGAGAGATAGCTCTTGTGCTCGCGCTCGTAGAGCGGCAGCAGATAGTCGAAGAACCCCGTGAGCTTCTCCAAGAAGGGCGCCGTCTCCGGATCACTTTCGATGTAGGCCGCGACGGCCTCGTCCGATCCCGTTTTTCCCTTCAGCTCCGGGACGAAATGCGGATTGTTCAGGAAGCGCACGTCGAACACGAGGTCGACGTCGTGAGGCACTCCGAACTTGAACCCGAACGACGTCGCCGAAACGACCATCCGAGCCTCGTCCGGGTTGATGGCGAAGGTCTTTTGAATGAAAGATCTCAATTCGTGGACCGTCATCTCCGACGTGTCGAGCACGACGTCGGCGACGGATCGCACCTCTTCGAGCATCTGCCGTTCGCTTCGGAGGGACTGGAGGAGCGAGCGGTCTCCGGAAAGCGGGTGGGGCCGCCGGGTCTCGGAGAACCGCCGGATGAGGGACTCCTCGGACGCGTCGAGAAACAGGAGACGCGTCCCCGGGACCTGCTGGCGGAGGTGGCCGAGAATCTCGGGGAATCGCGATGCGAAGTCCGGGTTGCGGACGTCTAAAATGACGCCCACCCGCGGAGCGCTCTTCTGCTGCAGGAGGGGCTCCACCAGCTCCAGCGGCAGGTTGTCCACGCAGAAGTAGCCGATGTCCTCCAGGCACTTGTTGACGTAGCTTTTCCCGGATCCGGAAAGGCCCGTCACGATGACGAGGCTGTCCGGCGCGCCCGCGAGCCTCGGCGTCGGAACCGGGCTCGGCGTACTCATTCCGTGTGCTCCGAAGCACGCATGTTCTTGGCGATCTGCTCGTCGACTTTCAAAGCGAACTCCTTGGCCGCGTCGTAACCCTGGCTCTTCAAAAGCTCGTTGCGGGCGGCGATCTCGATCAACAGCGCAATGTTGCGGCCCGAGGCGACAGGAAGCCGCAGAAGAGGCCGCGACCTGTCCAGGATCGTGTACATTTCGCCGTCCAATCCGAGCCGATCGTACCGCTTTGTGGGGTCCCACCGCTGCAGCTCAATGACCAGCTCGATCGACTTGGACGCGCGCACCGCCGACACCCCGAAGAGGTGCTTGATGTTGATGATGCCGATTCCGCGGAGCTCCATGTGGTAGCGGATCATTTCCGCGGCCCGGCCGACGATCGACCCGTTGGGGTATTTTCGGATTTCCACGACATCGTCCGCCACGAGCCGGTGTCCTCGCTGGATGAGGTCGAGAGCGCATTCGCTCTTACCGATCCCGGAGTCGCCGATCAAGAGAACCCCCATGCCGTACACGTCGACCAGCACGCCGTGCACGGTCGTCGAGGGCGCAAGCTCGTCTTCCAGAATCCGGGTGATCGACTGGATGACCACCGAGGTCGTCTGATCCGAGACGAGCAGGGGGACCTCGCGGAGACGGCATTCCCGTATCAGGTCTTCCGGGACCGTTTGCCCCTTCGTCACGACGAATGCCGCGACGGGGAGCGCGCAGATCGCGGAAATCCGCTCGGAACGTACGCCGGGACTCATCGTGTCGAGGTAGTTGAGCTCGCTTTCCCCGAGGATCTGGATCCGGCCGGGCTTGATGAAGGCCTCGTATCCCGCCAGGGCCAGGCCGGGCCGCTGGATGCGTCCCCAGGAAATCACGCGCGAGAAACCGGCCTCTCCGGCCACGGTCTTCAACCCGAGGTCGGCGAGCGCCTGGGAGTGGAGGACCTCGGCGGTGAGCCCGCGGCGGGCGGCGGTGATGCTCATGAGCGGACGGCCGGGATCGCAGACTCCGCCTCCTTGATCCGGGCGAACAGCTCTTCCGGGTTCACGGCCCGCCTCAGCGCGTCGGCGACGCCGGGGGTCTTGAGCATCCGCGAAATGCGCGCGAGCGCCTGAAGGTGCATCGCGGGCGCCTCGGCCGGCGAGAGGATCAGGAAAATCAGCGTCACCGGGAGTCCGTCCGGCGCGCGGAAGTCCACTCCGCCCGGGCACGAAGCGACGGCGAGGACGATTTCGTCGAGTTCCTTCAGCTTGCAATGAGGAATGGCAATCCCCGCGCCGAGCCCCGTGCATCCGAGCCGCTCGCGGTCGAGGAGACGGCGGCTCAAGTCCACCGCGTCGCGGACCGAGCCCCCGCTCTGAAGCCGATGGGAGAGGTCGCTCAGGACTTCCTCAACGGAGCCGGACGGGACCCCGGTGAAGATCAACCGGGAGTTGACCACCCCCTGGAGAAAACCCGCCGCCTCACCCTTCGTGGCGCTCACGGGGAAACTCTCTCACGCCGGCGCATCCGGCGCTCCCCTCCGGAGCGTGGGCGAAGGCAGGCCGTCCAGCCGTCGCCGAGGGCGTGGACCACAGGATGACCGCGGCCGGGCGGACGCGTCGTCGCCTTACCCGGCACGACCCGTTGTTTCGCCCGTATCGCGGGCGATCCCCCGTTTCAGCATTCCGGCACGATCAGGCCAAAGTCGCCGTCCCGGCGGCGATAGAGCACCGAAATTTTTTCAGAGCCGGAGTCCCGAAACACCACGAATTCTTCGCGGGAACCCTCGATGCGCATTGCTGCCTCCTCGACGCTCATCGGCTTTGCGGCGGCTTTGCGGCCGGCCCGAACGATCCGGGGCTCGCTCGCGCGCGACGATCGGGCGCGGGTTCCCCGTTCCGGGGCCTCCTCTTCCGAGATCCGGAGCGGAATCGCGACGCCCGCACCCCGATGGTGGCGGTCGTGACGCTTTTCCGCATCCTTCATTGCCTGCGCGTCGATTTTTTCGAAGGCGAGCGTCAGGGCCGAACGTGCCTCGCCGGTCTCTTCCTGGGCGGTCCAGCGACGGCGCCGGAACGTCGCAATCACCTCCGCCTCGAAGCGATGCTTTTCGTGTGAGAGGACCACGCGAACCGTCACGGGTCCGCCGAGGTGTCGTTCGAGTCGAGAGGCGCGCTCCTCCGCGAGGGCCTTTAAGCGAGGCGTGATTTCGACGCCGCGGCCGGTGCATTCAACGCCCATGGCATGGTTCCTCCGCTGCCCGAACTCAGAAGGTCTGTTTTCTCTGGGAGGACGAGGGAATCCTCAGCTCCTCGCGGTATTTCGCGACGGTCCGGCGCGCGATCTGGATGCCCTCGGCGCGGAGCCTCTGCATGATGCGGGCATCGGAGTGCGGCCGCTTCGCATCCTCGTCCGCGATCAGGCGGGAGATCTTGTTTTTGATGGAAACCGACGACACGTCGTTGCCCGTGGTCGAGTCGATTCCGCTGTGAAAGAAGTACTTCATCGGAAAGAGGCCGCGCGGCGTGTGAATGTACTTGTTCGAGACCACGCGCGAGACGGTCGACTCGTGCATGCCGATGTCGTTGGCGACATCCCGCAGAACGAGGGGGCGGAGATGCTCGATCCCGTGATCCAGGAAACCACGCTGATGCCGGACGATCGAGTCCGCGACCTTGTAGATCGTGCGCTGACGCTGGTCGAGACTCTTGATCAGCCAGACGGCGGACCGCATCTTGTCTTTCAGGTACGTGGCGGCCTCCTCGCCGATCGCGCCGTTCCCGCCCCGGAGCATCTTCCGGTACGACGACGAGATTCGAAGCTTCGGGAGTCCGTCCTCGTTCAACTGGATGACGTATTCGTCGCCGATCTTCCGCACCGCGACATCGGGCTCGACGTAGATCGTGCGCTCGTTCGAGTACTTGCGCCCGGGCTTCGGCTCGAGGTTTTTGATGACTTCGACGACCGCCTGGATCTCCGACATGCCGACCCCGAGCGAACGAGCGAGCAGGGGAAACTGACGATTCAGAAACTCGCTCCAGTGCTCCGCGATCACCTTGTCGATCAGCGGGTTCTCGATTCCGAGCGCGAGGATTTGAAGCCGCAGGCAGTCCGGCAGATCGAAGGCGCAGATCCCGGGAGGATCGAAGGCGCGAACGAGCGCGAGCGATCTCTCCACGTCCTCGTCGTTTTCATAGCCGCCCGCCCGGATCTCCTCGCGCGTGACCCTCAGGTACCCGTCCTCGTCGATGTTCCCGATCAGGTATGTGGCGATCTCGCGAATTTCGGGAGAGGCGTCCGACATCGAAATCTGCCAGCTCAGATATTCCTGGAGGCCGGGGGGGCGCGAGATGATGTTCTCGAGGGGAACCTGCTCCGTCTCTTCGTACTGCCTGGGGTTGTAGGAGCTGTCGAGATAGTCCTCGAAATAGGAATCGAAATCGATCTCGTCGAACGAATCCCGCTCTTTTTCGGCCGGAGCTTCCCCGGAGGCGTCTCCGGGAGCTTCGGCGGCGGCGGCCGGTCCTTCTTTCGCGGCGGCCTCGACCCGCTCGGCCTCCGCCTCGGCGGCCGCGTCTTCCTGCTCCTCCTCGAGGATCGGGTTCTCAACCATCTCCTGGTTCAGGACTTCCTCGAGCTCGAGCTTCGACATCTGTAGAAGCTTGATGGCCTGCTGCAGCGACGGCGTCATGACGAGCCGTTGCGACATACGGAGGTTCAGTTTTTGTTCAAGTCCCATGCTGCTCGCTGTGTTGACTGGCGTCGGCGGGTCGCGCCGTGCGGGTTGAAACTCTCCTGTTGAATGGCATGCGGTCAGTTCAGCTGAAACGCTTCGCCAAGATAGATCTTTTTCACGACGGCATCGCTCGAAAGAGCAAGCGGCGTGCCCGCTCTCAGGATCTCGCCCCCATGAATTATATAGGCTCGGTCCACGATCGATAAAGTCTCTCTCACATTGTGATCGGTGATGAGGACGCCGATGCCGGCCGTCGCCATCCGGCGCGCGATTCCCTGAATCTCCAGGACCGCCAGAGGGTCGATTCCGGCAAAGGGTTCGTCCAAAAGGACGAAGTGGGGGGAGACCACCAGGCTGCGGGCGATCTCCACCCGACGGCGCTCCCCGCCGGACAACGTGTAGGCCCGGTGCGTCCGAAGGGCGTCCAGGCCGAACTCGTTCAACAGCCGATCGGCTCGCTCCTGCCTCTCGGCGCGCGTCAGATCGAGTGTTTCGAGGATCGCCAGCAGGTTTTCTTCCACCGTCATCTTGCGAAAAACCGAAGGCTCCTGAGGCAGGTAGGAGATCCCCGCTCGCGCGCGACGGTACATCGGGAGCGAGGTCACGTCCTGGCCCGAGAGCCGGACTTCCCCCGCGTCGGGCCGCACGAGGCCGACCACGATCGAAAAAGTCGTCGTCTTCCCCGCCCCGTTGGGACCGAGGAGGCCGACAATTTCGCCCGCGCCGACTTCCAGAGACACGCCCCGAACGACCGCGCGGCCTCCGTAGGTCTTGATCAGGCCTTCGGCGGCCAGCAGCGGCCGGGGCTCCGCCACGCTCTCGAGGGAGCTCACTGGCTGCGGGTCCTGTGGATCGTCTCCGTGCGACCTCCTTCCGGCGCCGTCACTTCGACGCTACCCCCCCGCTTGCCGATCGTCAAGGTCGCCCCGGAGACGCGGTTGCCTTCGCGGTCGAGGACGAACGCGGGAGCGCCCTCGAGAACGGTCCGTCCTTCGGCCGGCCAGTCGGTGGCTTTCACCGCCTGACCGCTCCGTCCCTCCGCCGCATCGCGGAACGAGACGTCGCCGTTCATCTCGACGCGCTCGATCCGGCGGTCCGCTCCGACAAACGCGACCGCGCGCTCGGACGCCGCGCGCCACGGACCGCTCGTCACGACGACGCCTCCTTCGAACGTGGCGGTCGCGGGCACCGCTCGCGCCGGAGGCACGGCCGCGGGACCCGAAGGAGGAGAAAGCGAGGGACTCGGCGCGGTTGACGGGGCGGACCGTCCGGCCTCGCCGATCTCGCGGTAGATGAGACGGCGCGCGGTCACGACCGACGGATGCCGGTCCCTGTCGGAGGCCGCGGCCGCCGGCTTCGTGCCGGCCGGCGATGCCGGCTTCCGGGCGGCTTCCGGCGGCGAGAAGACCGTCCGCGTGTTCCCGACGGCGACCAGGCTGCGCTCCGTGTCGTTCACGGTGATGTCGTTGCCGAAAACCGAGGACGCCTCCTGCCAGAGCGTCGCGTTCCCCGACAGCGTCGCGACCCGGCTCGCATCGTCAAAGGTCATGCGATCGGCCTTCCCGAAAGTGGGGCGCGTCGAATCTCCGACGGGCGTCGCGAGGCGCGCGCCGTTCTGCCGCGGGACCAGCACGGCGCGCGCTCCCCCGTCCGCCCTCACTCCCTTGTGCTTCTGGTCGATTTCGATACGGGCCGCCGAAACTTTCGAACCGTCTCCCTCGACGGTCGCCGAGCGCCCCGGCCCGCCTGTCAACACCCAGACGTTGCGGTCGGCGATCTGGACGGCGTGTTCGGCGCTGCCGGCCCGACCGTCTCCGCTCATCTTGACCGAGCCCGAAAGCTCCAGCGTCTGGACCTCTCCAGTGGGCAGCAGGGTCATGTTCGCCTGATCCGACTCTCCATGGCTCCCCGAGGTTTCGATCCGGACGGCGCCCTGCGCCCGCGCGGACCGGGCGTGTCCTCCCTCGAAGGCCACGTCGATCGAGCTCGCGCGTAACTTCCGGCCGGCCGGAGCGCCGGGTCCAGGCTCCTCGTCGACGGATGCCGGCGTGCCGCTCAAGGCGAGCGAGCGCACGGAACCGTCCGGTGAAAACAGGAGACCTCCCCGTTCTCCCGCGTACGACTGGCGGCCCCGCTTTCCCGCCCCTGGAGACGAAAGCGCGGCGGACTCGATCGTCCCGGCAACGTGCCCTTCCGCGCGCGCCCAGTCGAACCCGCGGCCCTCCTCCGACGTTTTCAGCACGAGGCGGTCTGAGGAAATCCGGTTGCCGCCGGTCGTTTGACCGGAGACGCTCCCCGAGAGCTCGACGGTCGCTTCGTCGCGCTTGTAGACGGCTCGGTCGGCGGCGAGCGCCGAGAGCCCGCCCGTCCCTTCGCCTGTGCCCGATCCGCGCACGGGGCCCTCCAGGCGCGCTTCCCGGTGGGCGACGTCGTACAGTCCGGATCGGGCGTCTAGAATGAAGGTCCCGCGGGTCACTCGCAGCGCCCCGGGTGCGACGAGCTCCCGGGAGGCCGGCTTGAACTCGACGTCCGCGGTTTCTCCGAGCGCGCCGCGGCCGTCCACCCAGCGCACGTTTCCCTTCAGCCGCGCGCCACCGGTGCGCTGGTCGTAGCTGGCGGTCTCGGAATGCACGGTCACCGGGGCGCCCGTTTCGGGGTAGACGGTCAGCGCGACTTTTTCCAGGGCATAAAGATCCGGGAGGAGACCCGCGGCCGCGCCAAAACCGACCGTGCGCTCGGACTGGATGTGGAACAGCGGTTTTCCCCGGAGCGTCTCCGTGTAGTCGAAGCCCTTCAGGACGGTCGTTGCCTGCCCGGCCTCTGCCGAGGGCGGCACCTCCTGCCGAGCTGCCCGCCCCGGGGCGGGGCGACGCCCGGGGCGAAAGGAGTAGACGATAAAGGCGACGAAGAGCGCGCCAAACGCCAGGACCGCGACTTCGACCGCCCGCCGCGCCGTCATGGCGAGGCCGGCGTCGTTCGTTCTTCGCAATCGCGATCTTGACGGAACCCGGCGGCCGATCGCGCCATCAGGCCTCGACCAGCGCCGCCGGGGCCCCGACGTCGTCCGCCAGAAACAGGGAGTCCGCGGGAAGGCGGGAAGCGACGATCTCCGCCTCCGGGGCGCCCTCCCGGGTGCGGCGGAGCCGGAGGTGCACGTCGAGCTCCGCACCTTCCCGGGCCGCCGGGAGGCAGCCACTGGTCCATGCCAGACACTCGAGGTCGGCGCCCCCACCTCCGCGGCGCAGCCTGCCGCGCACACCGGACGCGCCGAGCGGACGGAAGGCGGAAGCGGGGCTCACGCGGGAAGCGAAGACGGGCCGCGGGTTTCCCATCCCGTGAGGCTCGAGCCGTTCGAGCCACGCCAGAAGATCCCGGGTCACGTCCTCAGGTGCTATCTCCGCTTCGGCCTCTTCGACGCGAAGGAGCAGCGCCGCCGGAATTCGGTGGGCAAACAGCGCTTCCTGCAGCTCGGCGATCCGGGCGGCGGGCAGGCTCGCGCCGACGGCCTGGTCGTGCCCGCCGAACTCGTCGAAGATCCCATCCAATTCCTTCAACGTACCGTGCAACGAGACGCCGGGGATGCTCCTTCCCGATCCCCGCGCACGCCCGTTCTCGACGCCGAAGAGGAGCACTGGCCGGTGGTACTCCCTGGCAAGGCGGGAAGCGGCGATGCCGAGGACACCGCGGTGCCAGCCTTCGGAGGCCAGGACGAGGACCGATTCCCGATCGAGGTCGCATTCCCGCGCGATCCGCTCGCGGGCCTCCGCGGTCACCCGCCGCTCGATCGTCTGGCGCTCCGCATTGCGCGCAGAGAGGTCGCGGGCGATCTGCGAAGCGCGGCCCGGGTCCCGTTCTTCGAACAGCGCGAGCGCGAGCTCGGCCGTATCGAGCCTCCCGGCCGCGTTTAATCTCGGCGCGATGCGGAAGGCGACCTCCTCGGAGGTCGGGGCGCGGCCGATCACGCCGGCCTCCGCGAGAAGGGCCCGGAGCCCGGGTGCCCGCGCGTCCGCCAGCGCCGCGAGCCCGAGGGCGGCGATCGTCCGGTTTTCCCCGCGCAACGGCACGAGGTCCGCAATCGTTCCGAGCGATGCGGCGCGAAGCAGGGCGTCCTGCGAGAGGCGGACGCCCGCGCGCCGCGCCACGGCCTGCGCGAGCTTCATCGCGATCCCGCACGCGGCCAGCTCCTTTTCGGGGTAGGCGCACCCGGGCTGCCGCGGGTTGACGACAATGGCTCCGGCGGGAAGCTCGTCGGGAACCAGGTGGTGGTCCGTCACGACGACGTCGACGCCGGCGGCGCGGGCGCAGGCCACGCCTTCGATCGCGGTGATCCCGCAGTCGACCGTGACCAGCACCGAAGGACGGAGCTCGTCGAGGACGCGCCGCACCGTGTCGGGTCGGAGCCCGTATCCGTCGCGCAGCCGGTGTGGCAGAAAGGCCACCGCGTCCGCGCCCGCGCGCAGCAACGCCGCGCGAAGCTGCGCCACCGAGGTCACGCCGTCCACGTCGTAGTCGCCGAAGACCACGATCCGACGTCCGTTCCGGGCGGCGCTCACCAGGACCTCCGCGGCTTCCGCCGCTCCCTTCAGGAGAAGGGGATCGTGCAGGGCGCCGGCGTCCGGCCGAAGAAACGCGCGGACCTCGTCGGGAGTCGAGGCGCCGCGTTCGAGGAGGAGAGAGGCGACGAGGGGCGGCACGCCCGATCCGGCGGCTAAGGCCGGGGCGGCCGGGTTGGAAGGCCGGAGCGTCCAGAGGGCTTGCAGGGGCATGTCTCAGTGTTGCGGCGGGGTGCGACAAACGAGGTCCGGGCGAAGGCCACGATTTGCCCGAACGCTTCCTCTCACGCGCCGCCGGGAACGGTCTCGAAACGCCCGAGAGCCCGGAATTTCCGGTAGCGGGCCTCTCCACGATCCGCCGCCGTCTGGGAAATGAGGGGCCGGAGGTGGCGCTCGATCGCTTCCCCGACCGCGGCGGTGGCGCCTGACGGATCGGAGTGCGCGCCGCCCGGCGGCTCCGGGATGATCTCGTCGACGACGTCCAGGGCCTTCAGGTCGGCGGCCGTCAGCTTGAGGGCCTCCGCCGCCTCCTTCTTCCTGGACGCGTCTTTCCAGAGGATGGCGGCGCAGCCCTCGGGAGAGATGACGGAGTACACGGAGTGCTCGAGCATCAAAACGCGATCGCCGATGCCGAGCGCGAGCGCCCCGCCCGAGCCACCTTCCCCGGTGATCGTGACGATGATCGGAACCTTGAGACAGGCCATGATCCGCAGGTTCGAAGCGATGGCTTCCGCCTGGCCGCGCTCCTCCGCGTCGATCCCGGGGTACGCCCCGGTCGTGTCGACGAAGGACAACACCGGCCGCTTGAATTTCTCCGCCAGCTGCATCACGCGGAGAGCCTTGCGGAACCCTTCGGGGCGCGGCATCCCGAAATTGCGCCGGATCTTTTCCTTCGTGTCGCGACCCTTCTGATGCCCGACGATGGCGACAGGCCGCCCGCGGAATGAGGCGAACCCCGCGACGATGGCGGCGTCATCCGAGAACTTGCGGTCTCCGTGGAGCTCCACGAAATCCGAGGTCAACGCGCCCACGTAGTCGAGGGCATAGGGCCGCGCGGGATGCCTCGCCACGACCGTCTTCTGCCACGGGGACAGCCCCGCGTAGATTTCCCGAGTCAAACGCTCGAGCTTCTCTCTCAGCTTTTCGATTTCCCGCCGGTGCGCCGCGTCGTCCGGCAGCGCGGATAGGTCCTCGATCCGCTGGCGCAGCTTCGTCAGCGGCTCTTCGAAGCTCGATTCCTCGGAATTCATCCGAAGAGATTGTATCGGGAAGGGGCCACCCTGCGGACCCCTCACCCCAACCCTCTCCCCGAGCGCGGGGCGAGGGGGCAGAGCTGCGCTCC
>JBDUBI010000040.1:0-8683 GCA_040004225.1 Acidobacteriota bacterium | reverse complement strand
GGCGGTCCCGGTCCGAAGTTCCGCCGGCGCGGCGCATCATTGAGGGCTCGGTGCCCAACCGCCGGGAGCCCGAGGCTTTCCGCGAACGCGGCGCGATGCCGCGCGAGGAGCGGCGCGACTACCGGCCCGAAGCGCGTCCGGAACGACCGGCCCAATCCTATGCACCGCCGCCGCCACGGGCCGAGTCCCGCCGCGAGCCGCCGCCCCAGGCCGAGTCCCGCCGGGAGGCGCCGCCTCGGGCCGAACCTCACGCGGCCCCGCCTCAGCGCGCGGAGTCGCACCAGGCGCCGCCTCCTCCCCCGCCAGCGAAGGCGCAGGAGCGCGGCCGAAAAGACTGAGCGGCGAACGCTCGAGAGACCCTCAGGCCGCGCCTTCGGGCGCGGCTTTTTCTGGCAGAAGCGCCGCGCGAAAAGACCTCATAGAATCGTCGGTACTCGATGACCGTCCGCCTCGCATCGCTCCTCGCGAGCGCGTTGTTTGTCTTCTATTGCACGGCCGTCGGCGTGTACCTGCTGCTTCACCCCTGGTTTCCGGCGCACCGCGTCACGTTCGGAATCTCGTCGTCCGGGTTCTTCCGCGGTTTCATCTCCGGTCTCGGACTGGTGCACTTACTCGCGGGGCTGGCGGACATCCGGGGGCTGGCTCGTTCTCTCGAGCCTCCGGCCGGGGCAGGTCCGCTGGATGCCGCATCCTCCACAAATCCGCTCGCGGAGGAGAGACGATGAAGGCGCTCTACGTGACGGACCGGCGGGCGCTTCCCGGAGAGCGTTTCCTCGAAGTGCTCGACAGCCTCTCCGGCGCGCCATCCCTGACGGTGCAGCTGAGGGAAAAGGCGATGCCCGACCGGGAGATCCTGATCTGGGCGGCGGCGGCCCGGCGGGCGCTCGGAACCGATGTCCCCCTGTATTTGAATCGCCGATTCGACCTCGCGCTGGCGAGCGGCGCGGAGGGCGTCCACCTTCCTTCCGACGGCGTGCCGCCGGCCCGGGTGCGGTCGAACACCCCGCGCGGTTTCCGCGTCGGAGTCTCCACCCACTCGGCGTCCGGAGCCTCGGAGGCCATCGAGGGAGGCGCGGACCTCGTCGTCGTCGGGCCTATTTTCTCCACGCCCTCTAAAGTCTCTCTGGGATCACCGCTCGGCCCATCCGCCCTCCGGGATCTTCCTCCGGCGGCGGACGCGGCGACGGAGGTCTACGCGATCGGCGGCATCTCCGAGCAGAATCTCGAGCTTCTCGATCCCTACCGCGACCGCCTCGCCGGCGTCGCCGGGATTCGCCTGTTCCAGGAGTCGTCCGACCCGGGAGCGCTCGCCCGAAGGATCGCCGCGCGATGACGGAGCGGCGGACGGGACCCTTCCTCCGGCGGGAGTCGAAGCTGCCGGTGATCGTGCGCCGGCTGACGGGGCCGCTGACGCTTCTCGCCGTCGTCGTGCTTTTTGTCGTGCTCTTGAAGACGTTCCACTTCGCCGTCGTCAACGCCTCGGGGACCGACTGGGGGCGCCTCGCCATCTGGATCGCCGGCGCGCTCGTCGTCACGCGGTTCCTCGACTACGCGCTCTTCGACGTCGGGTTCCGCCTGCGGGGGCAGACCGTGGTGCCGACTCTTCTCCGCCAGCTCGTCTCCCTGGTCCTCTTCGGCATCGCCGTGTCGCTCGTCGTCAAGGCCCTGGTGCCCGGCTTCGCGTTGCCGATCCTGACCGGGTCCGCGATCATCACCGCAGTCATCGGACTGGCCCTGCAGGACACGCTCGGAAATCTGTTCGCCGGCCTGGCGCTTCACATCGAGAAGACGGTGCGGGTCGGAGACATCGTTCGATCGGGCGAATCCTTCGCCTCGGTCGAAGAGCTCTCCTGGCGTGCGATGAAACTCCGGACCGTGGAAGGCAATCTCCTGCTGGTCCCGAACAGCGTCGCGGGACGCGACCGGCTGGAGGTTTATCCGCGCGGCGGCCGTCCCGTCGCCCGCTACCTCCGGGTGGGGCTCGAGTACGACGCCTCCCCGGTGATGGCGCGGGAAACGCTCGAGTCTGCGGTGCGGGGGCTCACCGGGATCGCCTCGTATCCGGAGCGGCGCGCCTACATGAAGAGCTTCGAGCCCTACAGCGTGGTCTACGAGCTGCGCTACTGGCTCGACGATTACGCGAACTACCTCGATGTCGATTCCGCCGTCCGCGAGAGGGTCTGGTACGCGCTGCACCGCGCCGGGCTCCACATTCCGATGCCCTTCATCCGGCAGTACCAGTATTCCGGCGGGATGATCCCCGCGGAATCGCGCGGCGCCGTCGTCTTCCCGGCGGTCGCGGCGCTCGATCTCTTCGCGCCCCTCTCCGAGCCCGAGAGGGCGCGCATCGCCGAGGGAGCGATGGAACGCCGCTACGCGCCGGGAGAGATCGTGGTCCGGGAGGGCGACCAGACGTCCTCCATGTTCGTGGTCGCCTCGGGCCGCCTCGGCGTCTCCATCCACGGAGCGGCGGGCGACACGCGCAGCCTCGCGGTTCTGGAGCCGGGCAGCGCGTTCGGAGAGATCAGCCTGCTAACCGGAGAGCCGCGCACGGCGACCGTCCGGGCGCTCTCCGAAACCGTGCTGGTCGAGATCGAAAAGCGGACGATCGAACCCATCCTCCGGCAGAACCCGAGCCTCTGCGGGGCATTCGACGCGGTCATCGCGGAGAGAAGGCGCGGTGCGGCGAGCCTTTTCGACACGACCCGGGAGGAGGCGGGTCAGTCCCAGGGCCGCGAGACGCTTGCCGACCGCATCGTCCGGTTTTTCGGGCTCAAGACATGAGCCTCCTGCTTGGTCTCGACCTGACGGAAGTCCCGCGCATCGCCGCGGCGCTCGAACGGTTCGGAGAGCGGTTTCTCGCGAGAGTTTTCGCTCCGGGAGAAATCCACCGCGGCCGGCGCCAGCCGCATGCCTTCGCGGAGCACGTCGCCGGGCGTTTTGCCGCGAAGGAAGCGGCGATGAAGGCGCTCGGCACCGGCTGGCGCGGGCTCGCCTTCCGTGAAATCGCGGTCGGACGCGACGCGCGCGGCAAGCCGCGGCTGGAGCTCTCGGGCCGAGCGTTCGCGCGGGCACAGGCCCTCGGCGTTTACGAGATGGAAGTTTCCATCACGCACACCGGCGATCTCGCCGCGGCCGTCGTCGCTTTGACGACGCGAGACCGCGAGGTCCCGTTGCGTTAAGCTCCCCCGCTCCGAGAGCGACACATGACCGAACCTTCCGACTACAAGTCGACACTCAATCTGCCGCGGACGGATTTCCCCATGAAGGCGGACCTCGCGCGCCGGGAACCCGAACGCCTCGCCGCGTGGAACGCCATGGATCTCGAAGCGAGCATCCGGCGGGCCTCGGAGGGGCGCGAAAAGTTCATCCTGCACGACGGACCCCCCTACGCGAACGGCGACATCCACATCGGACACGCCTTGAACAAGATCCTGAAAGACTTCATCGTTCGCAGCCGCACGATGATGGGATACGACGCGCCCTACGTCCCGGGGTGGGACTGTCACGGGCTCCCCATCGAGAAGCAGGTCGACAAGAAGCTCGGGTCGAAAAAGCGCGAAATGGACGCGCTGGCGATCCGCAAGGCCTGTCGCGAGTACGCCGCGCGGTTCATCGACGTGCAGCGGGAGCAGTTCCAGCGGCTTTTAGTCGGCGGCGCCTGGGACCGCCCGTACTCCACCATGGCGGCCGCGTACGAGGCCGAAATCGCCTGGGCGTTCGGGCAGTTCTACGCGAAGAACCTCGTGACCCAGGCTTTGAAGTCCGTGCGCTGGTGCTTCACGGACCAGACCGCGCTCGCGGAGGCGGAGCTCGAGTACGAGTCCAGGGAAGACACCGCGATCTACGTCGCTTTTCCGCTCGCCGACCGTGCCGCCGTCACGAGAGCCTTCGGGGTATCGGACCCGGGAGGCTCGGAGATCTCCGCCGTCATCTGGACGACGACGCCGTGGACGATTCCGGCGAACGTGGCGATCGCCGTTCACCCCGAGGTGGCATACGCACTCGTTCGGACCGGGGGCAGCCTTTACGTCGTCGCCGAGCCACTCGTCGTTGCGGTCGCGAAGACCGCCGGGTGGACCGACGCCGCGGAGGTCGCGCGCGTTCCCGGAACCCGACTCGCGGGACTGAAGTACCGGCATCCCCTCGCGCCGGAAATGCGCGCGGACCTTTCGCCGGAGGACGAGGCGGGCGCATTTCGCCTGGTTCTGGCGGACTACGTGACGACGGACACCGGAACGGGCCTCGTCCACACAGCGCCGGGACATGGCGAGGACGACTTTCTGACCGGGAAGCGCGAAGGGCTGCCGATCCTTTCCCCCGTCGATGAGGGGGGCCGCTACACGACCGTCGCGAAGTACCAAGGCAAAAAGGTCCTCGAGGCAAACCCCGAAATCGTCCAGGATCTCTCGGCGGCCGGAGCGCTCATCCACGCGGATTCGAGCTTCCGCCACGACTACCCCCACTGCTGGCGCTGCAAAAAGCCCGTCATCTTCCGCGCGACCGTGCAGTGGTTCGTGCGCCTCGATTCCGGCGACGTGGACGTCCGGCGGGAAGCGCTCGACTCCGTCGCGAAGGTGCGCTGGTATCCCGCCTGGGGCGAGCCCCGCATCGCGGGCATGGTCGAGAACCGTCACGAGTGGGTCATCTCGCGTCAGCGCCGCTGGGGGTCTCCGATCACTCTGCTCTTTGCGACGAAGGATGGCGAACGGCGCGAGATCTATCCGTGGAAGGACTCCCCGGAGGAGCAGCGCCGCTTCTTCGAGCGGGTGGTCGCCGTATTCCGGGAGGAGGGTGGCGACGCCTGGTACGCGCGCCCCGCGGCCGACTTTCTGCCGGAAGGGGCGGACCTCAGGGGTTACACGGAGTTCGAAAAGGAGACCGACATATTGGACGTCTGGTTCGACTCCGGGGTGTCGCACCTGGCCGTCCTCCGCTCGGGGGAGTGGCCGGATCTCGCCTCCGGCCGGCCGGGCCCTCCGGCGGACCTCTATCTCGAGGGTCAGGACCAGTACCGAGGCTGGTTCCAGTCTTCGCTCCTGACCTCCGTCGCGCTCTTCGGGGAGGCCCCTTACCGCGGCGTCATCACCCATGGCTTCACTCTGGACGTGGACGCCCGCAAGATGTCCAAGTCGGCGGGCAACACCGTTGTCCCGTCTCAAGTCATCTCGAAATACGGGGCCGACATTCTGCGGCTCTGGGTCGTCTCCGTCGACTATCGCGAAGACCAGCCGATCTCGGAAGAGATCCTGAGCCGGTGCGCGGAGGCCTACCGGAAAATCCGGAACACCGAGCGCTTCCTGATCTCGAACCTCTACGACTTCGACCCGGCCGCGGACGCGATCTCTTCGTCGAAGCTTCTTCTCCTGGACTCCGAGATCCTGCGGCGGACCGCCCGGCTGGCCCGCCGGCTGACCGCGGCTTACGAGACCTACGAGTTTCACGTCATCTATCACGCCCTGTTGAATTTCTGCGCGTCGGACCTTTCCGCGTTCTACCTGGACGTCATCAAAGACCGGCTCTACGCGTCCGCGCCGGGCTCGCTAGAAAGACGCTCGGCACAGACCGCTCTCCACCGCGTCGCACGAACACTGGCGACCCTCTCGGCCCCCGTTCTCCCCTTCACGGCGGAGGAAGTGTGGCAGGCGCTTCCGGGAACCAAGGAAGAATCCGTTCACCTCGCGCGTTTCGAGACCCTGGACGACGTTGCGGAAGACCCTGCGGCCGAGGCGGCGTGGGGCCGGTTGATGGCGTTGCGGGAGGAGGTCTCCACCGTGCTCGAAGAGGCTCGACGGGAAAAAACGATCGGATCCTCTCTCGAGGGCGCCATGGCTCTCTCCGGAGACGCTTCGGCGCTCGAGGAGGACCGCTCCGCCACCGGGTTTTCCGGAGCGGCCCTGGCGGACCTCTTCATCGTGTCCGCTGCGACGGTCGAACCGGGGGCCGGCACGCAGTCGGCCGGGCGGCCTTCCGCGGCGTATCCGGGCCTTTTTCTGCGCTTTGAAAAAGCCCGGGGCCGGCGCTGCGACCGCTGCTGGAAGTTCACACCCGAGGCCGATGCGACGGGACTCTGCAACCGGTGCCGCGAAGTTCTTTCCGGACTGGCGCCCGAGACCGCGGGGACCCCCGCGTGACCCGATTTCCCCGCGTCCGTGAGAGCGCCCTGTATCGGACGGCCTACTTTCTGGTCTCCCTGGGGGTCCTCGTCCTCGACCAGTGGAGCAAGGGGCTCATCACGCGTTCTTTCGAGGTCCATCAGTCGGCTTCGGTAATCACCAACCTGTTCGACCTGACCTACGTCCGGAACAGCGGCGCCGCTTTCGGGCTGTTCGCTTCCGTGGACTCCTCGATCAAGGCGATCGTCTTGAACAGCGTTGCCGTGCTGGTTTTCCTCGTCGTCTCGGCGTATGCGCTGCGCTCCTCGCACAGGAGCATCCGGCTTCAGCTCGGGTTCGCGCTGATCTTAGGCGGCGCGGTCGGAAACCTCCTCGACCGCGTGCGCTTCGGGTACGTCGTCGACTTCCTCGACTTCTCGATCTCGGGCCACCACTGGCCCGCCTTCAACGTAGCCGATTCCGCGATCTGCATGGGAGTCGGTTTACTCTTTCTCGACATGCTGCGCACCGAGGAAGAGGAGAGGCAGGAGCCGCGGGCGGTCGAACCGCCGCGGCTTTAACCGTGTTCCCTCGCCTCATTCACGTCGGGTCCTTCTACCTTCCGACCTACGGCGTCACGCTCGCGATCGCGTACCTGACCGCGACATGGTTCCTGCGCCGGAAGGCACTCGCCGCGGGGCTGCCCGAACAGAAGGTGTTCGACCTCTCCCTCTACCTGCTCGCGGCCGCGATCCTCGGCGCGAAGGCGCTCTTAGTCGTCGTCGAGTGGAGACATTACCTGGACCGGCCGCGGGATCTCGTCGACGTTCTGCGGTCCGGAGGCGTTTTCTACGGCGGCCTGATCTGCGCCTCGGTCGTCGGAATCTGGTACCTGCGCAAGCACCGGCTCCCCGCCTGGAAGGTCACGGACATGGGCGCCCCGGCCATCGCCCTCGGAGAGGCCATCGGCCGGTGGGGGTGCTTCGCGGCGGGCTGCTGCTACGGCAAGCCTACGAAAAGCATTCTCGGCGTCACGTTCACGGATCCGTTCGCCGCCGAGGCGGTCGGCACTCCGCTCGGGGTGCCGCTGCACCCCACCCAGCTCTACCTCTCCTTGAACGCCTTCGTGATTTTCCTGATCCTGCAGTGGCTCTACAAGCGGCGCACCTTCGACGGCGAGGTGTTCTGGACATATCTGCTCCTCTACGCCATCACCCGGGGGATCCTCGAGATCTGGCGGGGCGATCTCGTGCGAGGTTTCGTGGTGCCCGGCATCCTTTCCACGTCTCAGTTCATCGGTCTGCTCGTGGCTTTCGCATCGGTCGCGATGCTGATCCTCCTGTCGCGGCGGGGCCGGGTCCAGGAGGTCCGCAGCTGATCCGGCGGTTCCAGGTCGGCCAGCCCTCCGCGGGTACGCGCCTGGATCTCTTTCTCGCCGGCACCTGCTCGGACCTCTCCCGATCGCGCGTCCAGAAGCTCATCGAAGAGGGGGAGGTCCGCGTCTCCGGGGTGACGGCGCGACGCTCCCGGGCGGTCAAGGCCGGCGACTGGATCGAAGTGGAGGTTCCGGAGCCGCGTTCGATCGAAATGGAACCGGAGGACATCCCTCTGTCGATCCTGTACGAGGACGTTCATTTGATCGCGATCGACAAGCCGCCGGGCCTGGTCGTTCACCCGTCCCCGGGCCACGGGTCGGGAACGCTCGTGAACGCCCTTCTCCATCACGTGCGCGACCTCGCGGGGATCGGCGGCGAGGTGCGGCCCGGCATCGTGCATCGGCTCGACCGGGACACGTCCGGCGTCCTGCTCGTGGCGAAGACGGACCTCGCGCACACGTCTCTCTCGAGGCAGATGAAAAGGCGCCAGATGCGCAAGGAGTACCTCGCGATCGTCGCCGGCGTGCCTCGCGTGCGCAAAGGCGACGTCACCCTCGCGATCGGTCGAGACCCGCGCGACCGTAAGAAGATGAAGGCGTTCCGCGAGACAGAGGAGGCGCTGCCGGTCGGCGTGCGAACGGCGAAGACCCTTTACGAGATCGAGCGGGAGTGGTTTGACCGCGGACTGACGCTCCTGCGATGCCGCCTCGTCACCGGGCGCACCCATCAGATTCGCGTCCACCTCGCCGCGGTCGGGCTGCCGATCGTCGGGGACCCCGTCTACGGCCGCCCGCGCTTCGAGCGCATCCGCGGCACCAGGCTCGAAAAGACGCTGCGGGAGTTCCCGCGACAGGCGCTCCACGCGGAACGGATCGAGTTCCGGCATCCGGAATCCAACGAGCCTCTGGAGATCGTCGCGCCGATTCCGGCGGACATGGCGGGGCTGATGGAGATCATCGGCGCGTAAGCCCGGGGGGCCCTCGGCCGGAAGAGGGAGGCCGCACGGGCGAAAGAGGAACGCCTGCCTGCGGGCCCCCTCACCCCGACCCTCTCCCCGAGCGCGGGGCGAGGGGGCAGAGCTGCGCTTCAGCGACCATGGTGGTTAAGCTCGCAGCGGGAGGAGTCTCCTGACCGAAGGGAAGGAGGAGCCTCCCGCTGCGGGAGCCGTAGCGAACGAAGGGACCAGCCCGGCGGTCGAGCCTTCAGGCGAGC
>JBDUBI010000245.1:0-2641 GCA_040004225.1 Acidobacteriota bacterium | reverse complement strand
TACGCGGAGGCGCAGTACGGCGTCCTGACGCGCTTCGACCGGAAGACGGGCGAGAGCCTGGTGATCCAGCCGCAGGCCCGGCCCGGGGAGCCGCCCCTCCGCTGGAACTGGGACTCTCCGATCATCATCAGTCCGCACAGCCACACGAGGCTCTACTTCGCGGCGCAGCGCGTCTTTCAGAGCGACGATCGCGGCAATACCTGGAAGCCCATCAGCCCGGATCTCACCCGACAGCTCGACCGCAACAGATTGAAGGTCATGGGGCGCGTCTGGCCGGCCGACGCCGTGGCCAAAAACTCCTCCACATCCTTCTACGGCAACATCGTGGGCCTCTCCGAATCGCCGCTTCAGGAAGGCCTGCTGTACGCCGCCACCGACGACGGGCTGATCCAGATCACGGAGGATGGCGGCGGAACATGGCGCAAGACGTCCGCCGTCGCGGGCGTCCCGGAGTTCGCGTACGTCACCCGCGTCGCGGCGTCCGCACACGACAAAGGGACGCTCTACGCCTCCTTCGACAATCATAAGAACGCGGACTTCAAGCCGTACCTCGCGCGAAGCGCGGATCGCGGCCGCACCTGGACATCGATTGTCGGAGACCTGCCGGCCCGTGGAACCGTCTGGGCGGTCTTAGAAGACCCGGGGCAGCGCGACCTGCTCTTCGCCGGCACGGAGTTCGGCCTCTATTTCACCCGCGACGGCGGCCGGCGGTGGCTGAAGATGACGGGCGGTCTCCCGAACGTCGCCGTCCGGGACCTCGCCGTTCAAAAGAGGGAGGGCGACCTCGCCGTCGCCACGTTCGGGCGAGGGTTTTACATCCTGGACGACGTAACGCCGCTCCGTCTCGCGACCGCCGCCGCGCTCGAGCGGGACGCAATCCTTTTTCCCGTCCGCCGGCCCCTCGTCCTGATGCCGTCTGCACCTCTCGGGATCCGGGGCAAGGCGTTCCAGGGCGAATCGTGGTTCACCGCTCCCAATCCCCCGTTCGGCGCCGTCTTCACGTATTACCTGAAGGACGAGCTGAAGGGCCTCCGCAAGACGCGCCAGGAGAGGGAAAAGGACCTCTTCAAGCAGGGCAAGGAGCCGGATTACCCGACCGCGCAGGACTTCCGCGCGGAGGCGCGTGAGGAAGATCCGGCGATCGTCCTGACGGTCGCCGACGCGGAAGGCCACGTCATCCGCCGGTTGAAGGCGCCCGTGACGGCCGGCATGCACCGGCTCGCCTGGGACCTCCGATATCCGCCCGCGACGCCCACCTCTCTGAAGCCGGCGGTGTCGGACCCTTTTTCGGATCCGCCGGCGGGCCCCATGGCCGCGCCCGGGCGGTACACCGTCACGATGGAGAAGTGGATTCAGGGCCGCGCCACCCCGCTTTCGGAAGCGCAGGCCTTCGAGGCCCGGGGGGCGTCCGAGATCCCCGCCGCGGACCGCGCGAAGCTGCTTCAGTTCGAGCGGAAGGTCGCGAAGCTGCAGCGCGCCGTGACCGGCGCCGTGGAGTCGGCGGCGGAGACCCGCAACCACATCACGCACATAAAGCAATCGCTGCTCGACACGCCCGGCAACACGGCCGCGCTCGGAACGGAGATCCGCGCGATCGACGTCAGGCTCGCGGACATCGAGGTCGCGCTGAAGGGCGACGCGGCCTCAGCCGCGCACAACGAGCCGACCCCCCCCTCGATCGCCGACCGCGTCGACTCGGTCGTGAACACGCAGTGGAACGCGACCTCCGCACCGACCGCGACGAGCGAGCAGGCCTATGCGTTTGCCGCCCAGGCGTTCCAGGGCGAGCTCGAAAAGCTGCGCCGGCTCGTCACCGTCGATTTGAAGAAAGTCGAGGACGCGATGGAGAATTCGGGCGCGCCGTGGACACCCGGCCGCGTCCCGTCGTGGCAACCGGAGTGAAACGCCGCCGCGGGGTCCGTCTGGAGAGAGCCCTCTCTCGATAGAGGAGCGCGCGGAGCCGAAGCCGGGGCGCGATATACCCTTGATCGAATTGTCTCTTCCGCAAGGCTCGCGGCTCGGCCCCTACGAGATCCTTGCGCCTCTCGGCGCGGGGGGGATGGGCGAGGTGTATCGCGCACGAGACACGCGCCTCGAGCGGACGGTCGCGATCAAAGTGCTGCCCGAACGGCTCTGGCGAGACGACGAAATGCGCCAGCGCTTCGAGAAAGAGGCGAAGACCATCTCGCGGCTTTCGCATCGTCACATCTGCGCGATCCACGACATCGGCCGGCAGGACTCGGTGGACTACCTCGTCATGGAGTATTTGGAAGGCGAAACACTCGCCGACCGCTTGTCGAAGGGAGCCCTGCCCCTTCCGCTGGCGCTTCGATACGGCCGCGAGATCGCCGCCGCGATCGACTGCGCTCATCGGCAGGGCATCGTGCACCGGGATCTGAAGCCCGGAAACGTGATGCTCACGAAGGAGGGCGTGAAGCTCCTCGACTTCGGTCTCGCGAAGGCCTTTGCCTCCGCGGTTTCTCAGGAGAGCCCAACCTCAATTGAAACCGCACAGAAGGATCTGACACGGGACGGGATGATCGTCGGGACCGTTCAGTACATGGCCCCGGAGCAGCTCGAGGGCAAACAAGCCGACGCGCGAACGGACATCTTCGCGCTCGGCTCGGTCCTCTACGAAATG
>JBDUBI010000046.1:0-8907 GCA_040004225.1 Acidobacteriota bacterium | reverse complement strand
CCCCTCACCCCAACTCTCTCCGCGGGCGCGGGGAGAGAGGTGGCTGCTCCTCCGCCTCCGTGATGGATCAGCTCGCCGCGTGAGGAGTCTCCCGACCGAAGGAGGGAGGAGCCTCCGTGGCGGGAGCGAGAGCGAGCGCAGCGAGCGGAAGCGACGTTAGAGCCCTGACCCCTCACCCCAACTCTCTCCGCGGGCGCGGGGAGAGAGGTGGCTGCTCCTCCGCCTCCGTGGTGGATCAGCTCGCCGCGGGAGGAGTCTCCCGACCGAAGGGGGGAGGAGCCTCCCGTGGCGGGAGCGAGAGCGAGCGCAGCGAGCGGAAGCGACGTTAGTATGCCCGGTATGAAAAACGTGGTGATCCTCGGCGCTTCGCGGACTCCCGTGGGATCCTTTCTCGGCAAGCTCTCCTCCCTCTCCGCTCCCGCGCTCGGGTCGGCCGCGATTCGCGGAGTTCTGGCGCGATCGGGAGTCGCGCCGGAGAGTATCGAGGCCGTCGTCATGGGCAACGTCCTCCAGGCCGGGCTCGGCCAGGCGCCGGCGCGACAGGCTTCGCTCGGAGCCGGCATTCCGAACACGGTTCCCTGCGTGACCGTTCACAAGGTTTGCGGTTCCGGGATGCGCGCCGCGATGGACGTCGCAAACGCCATCATCGCGGGGGAGTACGACATCGCCATCGCGGGGGGGATGGAGTCCATGTCGAACGCGCCGTATCTGCTGGAGCGCGCGCGGACGGGGTACCGGATGGGCAATGGCGCGCTCGTGGACTCGATGATCAAGGACGGCCTCTGGGACCCGTACAGCGACGTGCACATGGGCAACTGCGCCGAAAAGTGCGTCGCGAAGTACTCCTTCACGAGGGAGGAGCAGGACGCCTACAGCCTCGAGTCGTATCGCCGGGCCCAGGACGCCTCGAAGCGCGGGTTGTTCGCCGAGGAGATCGTTGCAGTCGAAGTGCCCGCGAAAAAGGGTCCGCCCACGTTGGTCGATGCGGACGAAGAGCCGTTCGCCGCCCCCCTCGACAGGATGGCCGGGTTAAAGCCCGCCTTCCAGAAAGAGGGCGGCACGGTCACCGCCGCGAACTCCTCCAAGATCAACGACGGGGCCGCGGCGCTCGTCCTCGCCTCGGAGGAGAAGGCCGCGGCGCTCGGCCTCCGGCCGCTCGCCCGGATCGTCGGCTGGTGCGGCGTCGCGCAGGAGCCGGAGTGGTTCACGACCGCTCCGATCGGGGCCGTGCGCAAGCTTCTGGCCCGGGCGGGCCTGACCGCCGCCGACATCGATCTGTTCGAGGTGAACGAGGCGTTCGCCGCCGTCGGGATGGCGGCGATCCGGGAACTCGAACTCGACCCGGCGAAAGTCAACATTTCCGGCGGCGCGGTCGCGCTCGGCCATCCGATCGGCGCGTCCGGCGCGAGACTTCTGACGACTCTGGTCCATGCTCTGCGCCGGGAAGGCAGGAAGCGCGGGATCGCGGCCATCTGCATCGGCGGCGGAGAAGCCACCGCCATGCTCCTCGAGGCCGTCTGACGAACGACACGGGCCGGGGAGGAAATCGAGAGACGGGAAACGGCGTGCGGGACGCGGGCGACGGACACATTCCGTTCGACGTTCTGCTCGGAGGCGTTCCCCGGTTCGAAGCGGAATCCCTGTGGGCGTGGCGCGTCGCGCGCCGCTGCCTCGCGGCGCTGCCGGCGTGCGGACGGACGTGGCGCCGCGGCGTCCGTCCGACGGTCGCCGATCTCGAGGGAACGAGCCCTCTCGTTCTCGTGCAGGCCGACCCGGAGGCGTACCTTCCGCCGCTCGCCGCGCGGCGGCTCTTGCACCTCGCCGGGTCGGGCGAGGTGGACGTCGCGGTGCCTGTCTCAAACGAGCCCTGGTCGGAGGCGACGCGCTCCGAGCCTCCATTTCCGTACCACACGCCCTCGCTCCTCGAAGAGGCGGCCCGGGCGGTCGCCGCGACGGGCGGCGGCCTGCGCCGGGAGGGGCCGATCCGATCGCCGGTCTTCGCCGCGCGTCGCGAAGCGCTGTCCGGTTTTCCTGGGGACCTTCCGCTCGACGCGGCGGTCGAGCGCGCCGCGGACCTCGGCCGGCGCGTCCGCGTGGACCCGGGAGCGTACCTGCACCGCTACGGCGAGATGGACGGTCAGGCGCGCGAGGACCTCGCGGCGCGCGTCCCGGAGGGCTCTCGGGTGGTGCTCGACGTCGGATGCTCCGGCGGCGCCACTGCTGCGGCTCTCCGGCGCGCGGGTGTCTCCGAAATCGTCGGGATCGAACCGGACCCCGAAGATGCCGCGGAGGCGGCGCGGCGATACGACCGCGTGCTGGCGATGCCGCTCGAGGCCGTCTCCGAGGACTTCGAGGGCCGGTTCGACGCCATTCTCTTTGGAGACGTGCTCGAACACCTCGAGGATCCTTCCGCGGCTCTGCTCCGTGTCAGACCCTGGCTCTCCGGGCGGGGAGCCGTGATCGCGTCCGTGCCGAACGTCGGCCACTGGTCCGTGATCGCGGACCTTCTGCAGGGCCGATTCGACTACGTGCCCTACTCGATCCTGTCCGGAACTCACGTCCGCTTCTTCACCCGGCGCACGCTGATCGACCTCTTCGAGGCGTGCGGGTTCGAAGTTCCCCGCATCCAGGCCGTCCGGTTTTCCCCGTCCCCGTTCGGAGTGACGGCCCTCGAAAAGCTGCGCTCCTTGCCGGGCGCGTCTGAGGATCTCGACGCCGTCGAATTCATCGCGGTCGCAGGCCGGAGGTAACGACGGCGGGCGGCGCGGTGATTTTCAACTTCACTTCTACCGTCTCCTCACCGTAACCCTCTCCCCGAGCGCGGGCAGAGGGACGCGACAGGATCCCTCACCGGCGAGTGCGCTCCGCCTGCCTGCGGGCCCTCACACCAACCCTCTCCCCGAGCGCGGGGAGAGGGAGAAATGCCGCGCGATCGCCGCGGTGCCGACGTGTGCTGACGTGTGCCGACGGTTATGATCCCGGAGTGATCAACAAGGTCGTGGCGAGCGCGGACGAGGCGGTCGCCGACGTCCCGGAGGGCGCCACGCTCGTCGTCGGAGGATTCGGGCTGTGCGGCATCCCCGAGAACCTGATCGCGGCGCTCCGGCGGAAGGGGGTCGCGAACCTGACGGCGGTCTCGAATAACTGCGGAGTCGACGACTGGGGGCTCGGCCTCCTGCTGGCGAATCGCCAGATCCGCAAGATGGTCTCCTCCTACGTCGGAGAAAACGGCGAATTCGAGCGGCAATACTTGAGCGGCGAGCTCGAAGTCGAGCTCGTGCCCCAGGGGACGCTCGCGGAAAGAATGCGCGCGGGCGGCGCCGGTATCCCCGCGTTCTTCACGCCGACCGGGGTCGGGACCCTCGTGGCCGAAGGCAAGGAGACGCGGGCCATTGACGGCCGCGAATACGTCCTCGAACGCGGCATCGTCGGGGACTTTTCCTTAGTCGCCGCGTGGAAGGGCGACCGCCTCGGCAACCTCGTGTATCGCCGCGCCGCGCGCAACTTCAATCCGGTCGCCGCCACGGCGGGAAAAATTTCGATCGCCGAGGTCGAGGAGCTGGTCGACGTGGGGGATCTCGATCCCGAAAACGTCCACACGCCCGGGATTTTCGTCCAGCGCGTCGTCGTGGCGCCGCGCGAAAAACGGATTGAACGGCGGACCGTGAGAAAGACGGCCTGACCGTGCTCGACCGGGAAGGCATCATCCGGCGCGCGGTATTGGAGCTCAAGGACGGGTACACGGTGAACCTCGGAATCGGCATGCCGACGCTCGTCGCAAACCACATTCCGGCGGGCATGGAGGTGATCCTGCAGTCGGAGAATGGGATCCTGGGCCTCGGTCCCTACCCGACGGAGGCCGAGATCGACCCTGATCTCATCAACGCGGGCAAGGAAACCGTAACGGTGCTGCCCGGGGCTTCGTACTTCTCTTCGGCGGACTCCTTCGCGATGATCCGGGGCGGACACGTGGACCTGTCGATCCTGGGCGCGATGCAGGTGGACGAGGAGGGCTCGATCGCGAACTACATGATTCCGGGGAAGATGGTGAAGGGGATGGGCGGCGCCATGGACCTCGTGGCGGGCGCCCGCCGGCTCGTCGTGACGATGGAGCACACCGCGCGTTCGGGGGAGAAGAAGATCCTCGGCCGATGCACGCTGCCGCTGACGGGCCGGAGCTGCGTAGATCGAATCATCACGGACCTCTGCGTCTTCGACGTGGACCGTCAGAAGCACGAGCTCGTCTTGATCGAGCTCGCCCCCGGGGTTAAAGAAGCGGAGATCCGGGCGAAAACCGACGCCGCGTTCCGTGTCGCGTCCGACGTGCGTCCGATCCCGGCGTGAGGGCCGCGCCCCGGCGCGTCCCGACAGGCGTTTTCGCCGCCCTCGTTCTCGTCTCCCTCTTCGCCTGCCCCTCTGTGCTCGCGCAGGACCCCTTCGGCTCGGCGGATCCCTTCGAAGGCCAGTTCAAGGTGCGTCCGAACTTTCAGGTCAGGTTCCGGCCTCCCACGAAGGGGGGAGAGGTCCGCCTCTACACGAAGAAGCCGGTGCACTACGAGAAAGACGTCTCCTGGGACGGGTCAGACGAGGTCGTCATCGAGTACCAGGACGTCAAGATCCGGGCGGACGCCGCGCACTACGATTTTCCGACAAAGACCGCCACTCTCGAAGGCCACGTCGTCATCGACCAGGGCCCCACGCGGCTCTCCGGCAACCGCGGAACTTTTCAGCTCGAGGCCAAGACGGGCCGGATGGAAGACGCGACGGCCGATCTTTCTCCCGCGTACCACGTGATCGCGCAGTCGATCGAGAAGATCGGGGACGCGACGTACCGCATCCACGACGGGCTCTTCACGGCCTGCGACATCCCGAAGCCCTCCTGGTCCTTCCGCATGGCGGAGGCGATCGTCACACTCGACGACTACGCGCGGTTGAAGAACGTCTCCTTTCGCGCGGGCTCCGTGCCCCTCCTGTGGACGCCGTACCTCATCTGGCCGACGAAGGAGGACCGCGCCTCGGGCATGCTCGTGCCGGGCGCCGGATACAGCTCGCGGGGCGCCTACCTCGGACTGACGCACTACTGGGTCACGGGGCGCTCGACGGACCTGACCTCGAACCTGGATCTTTACTCGAAGGGCTCCGTCGGGGTCGGCGAGGAGTTCCGCTGGACCCCGAGCCCGGAGTCCGCGGGGCTGTTCCAGGGTTATGGAATCCACGACACGGACGCCACCGTCTGCGTTCCGATCGACCAGGCGCCGGGGGGGACCAAGTTCTGCACCCTTCCGGACGGCACGACCGGCGTGTTCACCCGGCGGACGAAGAACCGCTGGAAGTATCGCCTCGATCACGTCTCGGACGACCTCCCCGGCGGATTTCGCGGCGTGCTGGCGCTGCGGGACTATTCGGACCCGGAGTACCTCCAGGATCTCGAGCGCTCCTTCGCGTTGAATTCCGCGCGGCAGATCCTCTCGCGCGCTTTCCTGTCGAAGAATTTCGGCGACGATTCGCTGAACATCCGGTTCGAGCGGGCGGAGACTTTCTTCGGCACGACGATCGTTTCCGAACGGCTGCCGAGCGCCGAGTTTTTCCGGCGGACGTCGCGCCTCGGAAACACGCCGCTGTTCTTATCGCTCGAGTCCTCGGCCTCGTGGCTTTACCTGAACCGGGGCCCCGGGCTGCCGCGGGGAGACTACGGGCGGTTCGACATCCACCCCACGCTGTCGCTCCCGTGGAAGCGGATTCCCTGGCTGTCGATCACCGCGAAGGGGGGAGGCCGCTTCACCGAGTACACCGACTCGACCGATGCCGCCACGCAAAGCCGATTCGTCGGGCAGTCCCTGCACCGCGAATACGGGGAGGCGGGGCTCTCGATCGTCGGGCCCTCGTTCTCCCGGATCTTCGGCGTTTCCATCGGGCGGTTCGGCAAGTTCAAGCACGTGATCGAGCCGCGGATCGATTACACCTACGTGTCCGAAGTGGGCGACCCCGAGCGGATTCCCTCCTTCGACGAAGTAGACCTGCAGCTCGGCCAGAACCAGGTGCGCTACGCGCTCGTCAACCGCCTGCTCGCCCGCGCAGCCGATCCGAAGGCTCCCGCGGCGGAGGAGGTGGCTTCGTTCGAGCTCGCGCAGACCCGCGCCTTCACTCTTCCGCAAAGCTCGATTCCAAGCGCGACCACCTTCGCAAATCCGCTCATTTCGCGGACCGGTCCCGTCGAAGCCACTCTCCGTGTCGCCCCGGGCCCCGGGTTCCATCTCGACGGCCGGCTCTCGTACGACGCCGGCGCGTCGCAGGTGACGGGCACGTCGGTGTCGGCGGCGTACAGCCTGAAGACGAGCTTCATCAACGCGACGTGGTTCGCGAGCCGGCCGATTCTGGCCACCCCGCTCCCGGCGGGGTCGCCCTCCCCGAACTCCGACCAGTTTCGAGTGGCCGCGGGAATCGACCTTTGGAAACGGTTCCGAGTCGACACCCAGTTGAATTACGACGCACGCCAGAATCTCCTGCTCGAGGACCGGACGCTGGTCGCCTACCGGGCGGCGTGCTACACGGTCTTCATCGAGCTGCGTCAGCTGCGGCTTCCGCCCAATACCCGCCGCGACATCCGGTTCGTCGTCAACCTGAAAGACATAGGCACCCTGCTCGACCTGCATCAGAGCGTCGATCGGATTTTCGGGCCATGAGGAAGAGGGCGCTCGGCGTGAGGCGCCCGGCGCGAGACGAAGTCGATTCCCGGAGCCAGCGCCCGCCGCCGGGCGCCCGACCCCCGGCGCCCCTCTTGTCCGCTATGATCGTCCGTCCATGAAAGGCTTGATTTTGTCGGGCGGCAAAGGCACCCGCCTGCGCCCGCTGACCTACACGCGGGCCAAGCAGCTCGTCCCGGTCGCGAACAAGCCGGTTCTGTTTTATGGCGTCGAGGCCATCGTCGCCGCGGGAATCCGCGAGATCGGCGTGGTCGTCGGGGACACACGGGAAGAGATTCAGGCGGCGCTCGGCGACGGAAGCCGCTTCGGCGCCGAAATCACCTATATCGAGCAGGACGCCCCCCGCGGCCTCGCGCACGCGGTCCTCATTTCGGAAAAGTTCCTTCGCGGATCTCCCTTCGTCATGTACCTCGGAGACAATCTGATTGCGGATGGGATTTCGAGCCTGGTCGACGAGTATCGGCGCATCGGCTGCAACTCCCAGATCCTGCTCGCGAAGGTGCCGAACCCGGAGCAGTTCGGCGTCGCCGAGCTCGACGGAGACCGCGTGTTCCGCCTGACGGAAAAGCCGAAGTCGCCCCGCTCGAACCTCGCGCTCGTCGGCGTGTATATGTTCGATGACACGATATGGGAGGCCGTCAACGCGATCCGCCCGAGCGCGCGCAACGAGCTCGAGATCACCGACGCGATCCAGTGGCTCATCGACCACGGGAAGACCGTCCACCCGCACCTCGTCTCCGGGTGGTGGAAGGACACGGGAAAGATCGAGGACATGCTCGAGGCCAACCGGATCATCCTGGACACCTTCACGGCGAATGGGACTTCCGGCGTGGAGCCGGGCTGCCGCGTGGAGGGGAAAGTCGTGGTGGAGCAGGGCGCAAAGCTCGTCCGGAGTATTGTCCGGGGGCCCGCGATTATCGGCGCGGGGTCCGAGATCCGCGACGCCTATGTCGGTCCTTACACGGCCATCGGCCCGGATTGCCTCATCGACCGCTGCGAGATCGAGAACTCGATCATCCTGCGCGGCTCCCACGTCGTGAGCATCCCCGGCCGCATCGCGGATTCCTTGATCGGCACGAATGTGAGGATTCACCCGGGCGCCGAGCGGCCCCGCGTGCACCGCTTTCTGATCGGCGACAACTCGGAGATCGGAATCGTATGAAGGTCCTGGTCACGGGCGGCTCCGGCTTCATCGGATCCAATTTCATCCGCCAGATCCTGGAGTCGCGGGGCGACGGCGTGCAGGTCGTCAACCTCGACAAGCTGACCTACGCGGCCAACCCCGCCAGCCTCGCGGACATCGAGCGGCGGCCCAACTACCAGTTCATTCACGGCGACATCACGGATGCCGAGACGGTGCGCGCCGCGATGGACGGCTGCACGGACGTCGTGAACTTCGCTGCCGAGACCCACGTGGACCGCTCGCTGCTCGGCGACGCGTCCTTCATCGAGACGGACGTCCGTGGAGTTTTCGTGCTCCTCGAGGAGGCCCGCCGCCGGGAGGTCCGCCGTTTCGTCCAGATCTCGACGGACGAAGTGTATGGGTCGATTGCCGAGGGTTCCTTCACGGAAGAGTCGGCCTTGAATCCTCGGAATCCCTACTCGGCGTCCAAGGCGGGGGGAGACCGGCTCGCCTACTCCTACTGGGCGTCGTACGGCGTGCCCGTCGTGATCACCCGGGCTTCCAACAATTACGGCCCCTACCAGTATCCGGAAAAGCTCATCCCGCTCTTCGTCACGAACGCGATCGACGACCAGCCCCTGCCGCTCTACGGCGACGGCCGGAATGTGCGGGACTGGCTCTACGTGCGCGACCATGCCGCCGCGATCGACTTCTTACTCGATGCAGGCGAGCCGGGCGAGGTCTACAACGTCGCCGGGGGCAATGAGGCCGAAAACATCGAGATCACGCGGCAGGTCCTGCGGGAGCTCAAAAAACCCGAGAGCCTCATCCGCTTCGTCAACGACCGCCCCGGTCACGACCGCCGGTACTCTCTCGACGCGTCGAAGCTCGCGCGTCTCGGCTTCAGCAGCCGAACGCCCTTCGAGCGCGGGCTTTCGGAGACCGTCTCCTGGTACCGCGACCGGGAGGACTGGTGGCGGCCCGTCAAGGAGAAGGACGCGGCTTATCGCGAGTACTACCGCACGCAGTACGGAGACCGGCTCGCCACCTCCTCGGCGACGGCGAAAGAGCCGGCCGGCC
>JBDUBI010000138.1:0-8917 GCA_040004225.1 Acidobacteriota bacterium | reverse complement strand
CGCAGGCGAACGCAGGTCCCGCAGTGAGCGAAGGCGACGGTTACCAGCCGATCGACTTTCCCCGGTTCTGCTCGTCGAGCCACTTCTGAAGAGGGGCGAAATAGTCGCGTATCGCCGTGGCGTCCATCTGCCGCTGGCCGGTCAGTTCTTCGAGGGCGTCGGGCCATGGCCGGCTCTGGCCCATCGCGAGCATCTTCGCGAGACGTTCTCCCGCCGGGCGGCTCCCGTAGATCGAGCAGCGATTGAGAGGACCGTCGCACCCGGCAATCTTCGAGAGCGCGCGGTGGAACTGGAACTGCAGGATGTCCGCGAGAAAGTACCGCGTGTAGGGAACGTTGGCCGCGACGTGATATTTCGCGCCCGGGTCGAAATCTTTCTCGGTGCGACCGCCGGGCGGCGCAACGCCCTGATACTTCAGTCGCAGCTCCCACCAGACGCGATTGTAGTTTTCGGGCGTCACCTCTCCGGAGAACACCTTCCATCGCCACTGGTCGATCAGGAGGCCGAAAGGGAGAAACGCCAGCTTCTCCAGAGCCCGGGACAGCAGCAGCCCCATGTCCTTCGACGCGTCCGGCGGCTGGTCGAGGAGCTTCAACTTCACCAGGTACTCCGGGGTGATCGACAGCGCGATCGTGTCGCCGATCGCCTCGTGAAAGCCGTCGTTCGCGCTGTCGCGAAAGAGGTACGGCTGCGTGTTGTAGGCGCGCTGGTAGAAGTTGTGGCCGAGCTCGTGGTGAATGGTCGAAAAATCTTCCGCCGTGATGTCGATGCACATCTTGATGCGAAGATCGTTGACGTTGTCGACGTCCCAGGCGCTGGCGTGGCAGACGACCTCGCGGTCACGGGGCTTGGTGAAGAGCGAGCGTTCCCAGAACGTCTTCGGGAGAGTCTCGAAGCCGAGCGAGGCGAAAAAGCCCTCGCCGTACCGCACCATCTGCAGTGCGTCGGTCTTGCGCTGCTTCAGGATCGCCGTCAGGTCGTAGCCGGGGTCCGCGTTCCTGGGCGCCACGAGGGGATAGACGTTTGACCAGTCCTGCGCCCACATGTTGCCGAGCAGGTGCGCGGGAATGGGTCCGCTCGCCGGCACGGCGTCGCCATATTTTTCCCGCAGCTTCGAGCGCACGTAGGCGTGGAGGGAGACGTACAGCGGCCTGACCTGGTCCCACAGGCGGTCGAGCTCCCTCGCAAAATCCCCGGGCGGCATGTCGTACTTGGAACGCCACATGGCGCCGGTATCGGCGAATCCGAGCTCTCGCGCGCCCTTGTTGGCGAGCTCGACGTAGCGCGCGAAGTCCTTCCGCATCGGGACCGAGACCGTGTGCCAGCCGTGCCAGACGTCCTCGATCTGCTTTAAGTCGCGGCTCGTGGCGAGAATCCGCGTGATGTCCTCGAGGTCGAGGCATTTGTCCGCTCCCGCGGGGCAGTACTTCCCCTTCCCGTACGCGCCTTCCAGACCCGCGACGATCCGTGTGAGCTCCTCGCTTTCCTTCGGGTCGGACGGCGCGGCGAGAGTCAGTGAGTTCTTGAGCAGCCCGATCTTGCGCGCGACATCTTCCGGCAGGCGGGCTCCGTCATAGCGCGCTGACCTTTTGGCGTACGCGACGGACGCGGCGATCAGGCGCTCGTTCGCGCGCGCCGCCAGGATCTCCGTGTCATTCGTGATGTAGGTGGACTGCACCCAACCCGCGCGCGAGGCCTCGTTCGCCAGCGCGAGAAGAGATGTCTCGGCCTCCGCGAGGAACGCCTGGGCCTCCGCGGCGTTGCCGCCCCCACGCTTCGCGCTCGCGGGTGTCGCCACGCGAACTGCCGGTTTTTTGTCAGGAGGCACGGTGGTCTCCCCGGCCGATGAGGCTGAAGCGGCGAGCAGCAGCAGCGGCAATATAAAAAGGCTTCCGCGGGATCGTTTCATTTTTCACTCCGTCTCCCTGCGACGCAGGATTGTACGAAAGGGCAAAAACCGGTGGCGCGCCCGGCTCTCCCTCCGCTCCCCGCAAGCCGGGTAGAGGGACGGCACTCAGCGCGTTCTCATCTCCTGCGCGAGCTCTTCACGGCCAGAATCCAGCCGTCGATGCGCTGATCGAGGATATCGAGCGGGAGCGCGCCCGCGCCGAGAACCTGGTCGTGAAAGGCGCGGATGTCAAACGCGGCGCCGAGCTTCTTCTTCGCGCGGTCTCGGAGCTCCAGGATCTTCAGTTGACCGATCTTGTAGGAGAGCGCCTGGCCCGGCCATGCGATGTACCGGTCGGTCTCGCTCTGCACCTCGACTTCATCAACCGCGGAATGGTCATGGAAGAACTGCACAACCTGCTCGCGGCTCCACTTCTTGTAATGAAACCCGGTGTCGACCACGAGCCGGATCGCCCGGAGCATCTCGTCCTGCAGCCGTCCGTAGTCGCTGTACGGGTCCTTGTAGAAACCGACGTCTTTCCCGAGCCGCTCGGAGTAAAGCGCCCACCCTTCGACGAACGCGGTGTATCCCGTCTGCTGCCGGACGGGAGGCAGCTCGTCCTGCTCCTGCGCGATCGAGAGCTGCAGGTGATGGCCGGGAACACCCTCGTGATACGCCGTCGATTCCGTCGAAATCGACTTGCGAGACTCGGGTTGCGAGGTGTTGACCATCACGCGGCCCGCCCGTGAACCGTCCTTCGCGCCGGTGTTGTACTGCGCCCCGGAGGCCTCCTTCTCGCGAAATGCCTCGACGGCGGCAACTTCGACCTGCGCCTTCGGAAGCCGTCCGAAGAGCTTCGGCAGCTGAGGGCGCATGTGGTCGATGTACCGGCGATACGCGGCCAGGATCTCTTCGCGGTTCTGGTAGTGGCGCTTCGGGTCCTTTTCGATGGAGGCGTTGAACGTCTTCAAGTCTGCAAAACCAAGCTTCGTCGCGATGACCTGCATCTGCTTTTCGATCTCGGCGACCTGCGCCAGACCGATCCGGTGGATCTCCTCGGGCGTGAGGTCCGTCGTGGTCAGACGCTTCACCTGGGAGGCATACCGCGCTTCGCCGTCCGGCAGAGACCACATCCCCGGCTCCGTGCGCCCCTTCGGCGCGTATTCGGTCCGGACGAACTCGGTGAAGCGGGCATACGCCGGCAGCACAGACTCCCGGATGGTGGTCGAGATCTGCTCCTTCAACCGCGCCTTCTCTTCCGGCGGGAACGTGCCGGGGATCCTGGCAAGAGGGCGTGCAAAAGGGGTGTCCTCCGGCTTCTGTGCGGCGATTCCGCCGCTCTGCGTCACGACCTTCTCCAGCAGAAAGCGGGGCTGCATGAGGCCGTCGGCCATGCCCTTGCGCATCCGCGCGGTGACGTCCTCGAACTGTCGGGGGAGTTGCTTTAGCCGCGCGTTGTAGTCGTCGTAGTCCTTGATCGTCGCAAACGAGAGGAGCGAAACGAGCTGGGGGGCCTGCAGATGGAGGCCTCCAAACTGACTGACCGGCATCTCCCAGCTGTGAAAGCGCTCGTTCGCGATTGACTCCTTGAGCCCCCGGAGGAGCAGCGTCTTCGTCAGCGCCTCCTGCTCGGGAAACCCCGCGGTGTCCACCGTCTCCAGCCGGGCAACCCAATCGCGGTCCTTCTGCTGATCGGCCAGAATCTCCCGTTCGGACAGGTCCGACGCCCTGTCGTTCCAGCGCTTGTCGCCGAGCATCGAGGCGAATTCGGGGTTGTGGGAGAGGGTGTACTCCCAGTGCTCGGCCAGGAGGTCCGAAAACGCCTTCCTCCGGGTCGCGAGATCGTCTCCGGGCGCCCCCTGCGCGGCGCTCAGCACCATGCCTCCCAGGACCGCGGCGGAAAGCAGAAGGCGTCGAGTCCTTGCGAGCATGGATCCCCCTTACCCCGGAACATACGAAGCGTGCGCCTCGAGGTTTGCGGGGCGCCTGGAAGACGGCTGAAAAATGATGCGGGGGTCGCGTCTGGCTCCCGAGGATCGCTACGAAGCGATAGGTGCGAAAGCCGGGCCGCGCGACCGATTGCGGGGGCGAACGGCCGTCTGCCGCGTCGCCGCTCCCTGCATCCGCTAGCCCGTCCGGACGAAGTCGATGAATCCCCGGTCGACGTCGGTCGAGATCAGCTTCACGCGCAGCTTCTGCCCGACGTCGAGGCCGTCCGAGCCGTGCACGAGCTTGCCCTCGACCGGGGGCGCCAGGATGCGGACCCAGGTTCCCTTCTCCGAAGCGCCCGTGACGATCGCCTCGAAACGCTGCCCGATGCGGTTTTCGAGCAGCAGCGCGGCCGCGGATTTGCGGACCTGGCGCTCCACCTTGTCCGCGTCGTCCTCCTGCTCCGTGCAGTGGCGGGCGAGATCCTCGAGCTCCGCGCCGGCGTAGGGAGAGGCCGCCCCGGTCAGCGCCGCTTTCAGAAGACGCTGCGTGATCAGATCGGGAAAGCGCCGGTTGGGAGCCGTCGAGTGCGTGTAGTCCCGAACGGCCAGCCCGAAGTGGCCGACGGGAGCTCCGCCGGGACGCTCGACCACGTACTCTCCCGCGCCCATGAGCTTCACGATCACGAGCGAGAGGTCGGGAAACCGGATGGGATCGGCCTTGCGGCGGCGAGCCAGGAAAGTCTCGAGGGCTTTGGAATCGGGCTCGGGAGGCAGGCTCTCTCCCTGCTCCTTGGCGACTTCGACGATGCGCTGCCACCGCTCGGGAGAGCGAACCACGCGCCGCAGCGACGCGAAGCCTTTCGATTCGAGAAAGCGCGCCGTGACTCCGTTGACCGCGATCATCAAGTCTTCGATGAGCTGCCGCGCGCGGTTGTGCGCTTCCTCGCGCAGGTCGACGACCCGCTCGCCGTCGAAGACCGCCTTCGGCTGGATCGTCTCGAGCTCGAGCGCGCCCTGCTCGTGCCGGTGCTCCCGAAGTTTCTGAGCGAGGACATCCTGCGCCTTCAGCTGCGCGTCCATCCCCGGCACCGCCCGGGCCACGGGCGGCTCTTCCGCTTTCCCTTCGAGAAAGGCGGCGACGGAGTCGTACGCGAGCTTCGCCTTGTTGCGCACCTTCGCCCGGTAGACCGAGGAGGATTGGAGGACTCCCGCGGCGTCGAAGACCATCTCCGTGACCATCGCGAGACGGTCCTGATCCTGGTTGAGCGAGGTCAGGTCCGTCGAGAGCCGCTCGGGGAGCATCGGGAAGATGCGCGCGGCGGTGTACACGGACGTGGTGTTCATCTGCGCGTGGGCGTCAATCGGCGTGCCCTTCTTCACAAGCGAGTCGACGTCGGCGATGGCCACGAGCGCCTTCACGGAACCGCTGCCCGCGTCCTCCGAGACGGAAAGCTGATCGAGATCCCTGGAGTCGTCGTTGTCGATCGAGCACCATAGAAGGGAGGTCAGGTCACGGACGTCGCCGCCGCCGTCGCTCGAAGGGCCCGAAATGCCGGCGAGCTGCTTTGCGACGTCCGGAGGAAAGTCGGGCTCGAGGCCACGGTCGAGCATCGCCTGCTTCGCGATCTCTGCAAGGTCGGCGCGTGTGTGCAAGCGGGGTGGATTCATGGCGGGGACTGTACAACGCGCGCGGAGCCCGGGCGCTTTCGGGGGCGCTCGTCCAGTGCGCCCCCTCCGGCTCCTCTCACTACGCCGGGTCTCGGCCTCGGCCTGATAGCTTTCCAAAGAGGAGGACCCATGAAGCTCAGCTCACTGCTGGCTGCCGCCGTCTGGTCGGGGACGGTCGCCATCGCTCAAACGACCTCGACGACTCCGCCCGCGGCCCCTCCTTCCCCGGCTGCGACTCGCGCGCTTGATGTGGCTCCCCCCGCCGACGCCGCATCCGCCGATGCGATCGTCCGCGCGCTCTATACGGGGGTCTCGCATGCTCCCGGAGAAGATCCGGACTGGTCACACCTGCGCACGATCTTCCTGCCGGCCGGGCGGCTGATCCCGCCCCGGCGCGCGAACGGGGATTTCACGTTCCTGACCGCCGACGACTTCATCGCGCGCGTGTCGAAGGGGATCGCCACCCGCAAGGCGGAGGGCAAAGAGGCCGGGTTCTCCGAGCGGGAGATCGCGCGGAAGACGGACTGCTACGGGAACATCTGCCAGCTCTTCTCGACCTATGAATCGCGCTATACGGCGGCCGACCCGAAACCGTTTACCCGCGGAATCAACGCGATCCAGCTCGTCAAGGACGGGAACCGGTGGTGGATCGTCAACGTCCTCTGGGATCAGGAGACGCCGGAAAAGCCGATCCCGGTGGGGTATCTGGCCCGATAAAGGCGAAAGGCGAAAGACGGATAGAAAACGGGCTCTACGCGAGAATCGTTTCCTCGCCTTCGCCCTACGCCCTTCGCCCTTCCCACGGCGCGCTGCGAATCGCGCCCCTAAATTTCGATCTGCGCGCCGAGCTCCACGACGCGGTTGGGCGGCAGACGGAAAAACAACGTCGCGCTGCGGGCGTTCCGGGACATCAGCGCGAAGAGGCGTTCCCGCCAGATTGCCATCCCGGGCCGGCGCGAGGCGAAGATCGTTTCCTTCCCGAGAAAGAAGCTCGTGTCGCCGGGCGGGAATTCCAGCCCCGGCTGCTTGATGCGCCCGAGGAGCTCGGGCACGGACGCGTCTTCCATGAATCCGTACCGGGCGACGACGCGGAAGAGCCCGTTGCCCAGATCGGTCACCGCGACGCGCTCCTCCTCCGGCATGTGAGGTCTGTCCTCGGTGATGACGGTCAGGAGGGCGACCGTGCGGTGAAGCACCTTGTTGTGCTTGAAATTGTGGAGGAGCGCCGGAGGGACTCCATTCTCCGTCCGCGACATGTACACGCCCGTGCCCTGCACGCGATACACGCGGCCGAAGTCCTGGATGAACGAATCGAGCGGAAGCGCTTCCTCGATGAGCCGCGCGTTCAGGATTTCGCGGCCGCGCCGCCAGGTCGTCATCATGACGAAGATGCCGGCGGCGACCAGGAGCGGAAACCACCCCCCATGGGGCACCTTGACGATGTTCGCGCCGAAGAAGGCCAGGTCCGGGACCAGGAAGACGCCCGCGAGGAGGAGCGACGCGGGAAGCGACCAGCCCCAGAGCTCCCGGGCGACGACCGCCATCAGCATCGTCGTGATCGCCATCGTCGTGGTGACCGCGACGCCGTAGGCGGCCGCGAGATTGCTCGACGAGTGGAATCCGATCACAAGAGCAATCGTGGAAATCATCAGAGCCCAGTTGACCGATGGGATGTAGATCTGACCGATCTCGCGCGCGGACGTGTGCTCGATGCGCACGCGCGGGCTGTATCCGAGCAGCACCGCCTGCCGCGTGAGAGAAAACGCGCCGGAGATGACGGCCTGCGAAGCGATGACGGTGGCGATTGTCGAGAGGACCACCATCGGGTAGAGCGTCCAGCCCGGGCCGAGTCTGTAGAACGGGTTCTCCGCCGCAGCCGGATGAGCCAGAAGCAAGGCACCCTGGCCGAAGTAGTTGAGCAGAAGCGCGGGGAGGACGAATCCGAACCACGCGAACCGTATCGGCTTCGCTCCGAAGTGACCCATGTCGGCGTAGAGGGCCTCCCCACCGGTCACCACGAGGAAGACCGTTCCGAGGGCGAGGAACCCGTGAACCGCGTTTTCCCGGAAGAAGCGCACCGCATGCAGCGGGTTTACCGAAGCGAGGACGCCCGGCTCGCGGACGATCTGATTCAAGCCGAGGGCGGCGATACTCAGAAACCAGACGATCATCACCGGCCCGAAGATCGCTCCAACGGTCTGCGTGCCACGCTTCTGGATCAGAAACAGGCCGATCAGGATGAGGATCGTGATGGGCTCGACCCAGTGCTCGAAGATGGGCGTAGCGATGTTCAGCCCCTCGACGGCGGAGAGCACGGAGATCGCGGGCGTGATGATCCCGTCCCCGTAGAGGAGGGCCGCTCCGAAAAGCCCCAGCATCACGAGCGCGAAACGAAAGCCCCGGGATCCCTTGCGGTGCGGCCGGATGAGAGACATGAGGGCAAGAATCCCCCCCTCGCCGCGATTGTCCGCTCGCATCACGAATACGAGGTACTTGATCGAGATGACGACGAGAAGGGACCAGAAGACGAGAGAGAGGACGCCCATGACGTTGCCGGGAGTCGGTGGGACCGCGTGCGGGCCGTGAAAGCACTCACGCAGCGCGTACAGCGGGCTCGTCCCGATGTCGCCGTAAACGATGCCGAGGGCGCCGAGCGAGAGGGTGAAAAGGTATTTCCCCCCTCGTGCGCCGTGATTTGCCGGCCCGTCCGTCAGAGATCCTCCTTCCCTTGCGGGGATCGATATCCTACCGTCGCTCTCTCACTGCACGTCAGGAATGAAAGGGCGGGGCAAGAACGATGACGAAAAGGCCTGCGCTGGATCGAATTCGCATCTCCGGCTCGGAAGACCTCCGGCGCGGTGAGGGCCTGCGCCGCGCCTGGGCGCTCTTCTTCGCCCGAGCCGTCCTCGGTCTGATCTTCCTCATGGCGGGAATCTTTAAAGTCTTCCAGCTCACCCCCGCGGGACATGCCCACCGATTCTTCGTGGACCCTTATGCCGGTAGTTTTCTGCCGTCCTGGGCGCTCTGGGCCGCGGGAGTGACGATTCCCATCGTCGAGCTCGTCGGAGGCGCGCTCGTCTTCTTCGGGTGGCGGACGCGCGAAGCCTCCGTCGCGCTCGGACTCGTCCTCGTCACCGTGACGTTCGGGCATCTGGTCAAAGAGCCGCTGTACGCCTTCCACGAGCACGTCTTTCCCCGGCTCGCGCTTCTTCTCTTCGTTCTGACCGCGCCCGAGGCGTGGGACCGCTTCTCCATCGACGCTCTGCTCGCGCGCCAGGGCGGACGCAAGGCGGCGGCCAGCTGAAAACGACGGATCGACCGCTCTCTAGACGGCGCTGTCACCCGAACGTCGGCGCGCCCGACCTGCCTGCGGGCCCCCTCACCCCAACCCTCTCCCCGAGCCCGGGGCGAGGGGGCAGAGCTGCGCCTC
>JBDUBI010000179.1:0-8964 GCA_040004225.1 Acidobacteriota bacterium | reverse complement strand
CGCCCCGCGCTCGGGGAGAGGGTTGGGGTGAGGGGGAGTCCGTCGCCTTCGCTCAATACGGGACGCGCTCACGCGCCTGCGAGCGGCTCGCCTGAAGGCTTAACCGCTCGCCTCGTCGCTTCGTTCGCTACGGCGAGCTTAACCACCGTCGTGGCTGTAGCGCAGCTCTGCCCCCTCGCCCCGCGCTCGGGGAGAGGGTTGGGGTGAGGGGGCCCGCAGGCAGGCCGTGCGGACTCGCTGAGAACTGGCCGCGCCACGGAAAGGGAAAATATGAGCGGGCGCGCAGAGCCTGGTTCCGGGGCAATGACTTTCCTGGGTGAATCGCTCGACGTTAGAGACTCTATTTCGCGCCACGCTCTCCAAGCCGGTGGCTCGCGGCGGCTCCCAGGTCGAGTCCGTAGATTTTCTTCAGCTGGCGGATTCGCGCGCGCGTGTCGGGGCCGAACGGCGCCTTCCCTTCGAAAGCGTGGAGGACGACGCCTTCGAGGAGATCACCCAGAGAGATGTCGTGGTATTCGGCCAGCGCCTTCAAGACTTTCAGGATGCGCTTCTCCATGCGAACACCTGTCTGGACCCGTTCGACCTGGATCGGTGCGTTCATCCCGCCAATCTATCCGAGTCCTTTTCCGGGGATGTCCTCAGGGTGGCACCGGACTCGCTTGCTCCCGGCGCGATGGCGCGATTCGAACGGGCGACTCCGGCCATTCCCGGCCGTCACCTGCGTGATCCCCGCGACCCGGAATCCGGACCACCTGGATGAAAATCTGAATGCCGCGGTCGGGTCTGTTCCGGACGAGCGGCAGAGCGCCGCGATCGCCGCCGCGGCCGCGGGCCTCTGACCCCCGGCTAGGGCGTGGGGCCGCGCAAGAGCGCGAGGAGCGCCTCCGCCCGCACGGGCTTCACGAGATGGTGCCGGAATCCGGCTTCTGCCGTCCGGCGGCGGTCTTCCTCGTGGCCGTATCCGGTGAGGGCCACCAGCAGCGTCTCCTTGAACTCCGGCTGCTCCCTGAGGCGGCGCGCCACCTCGTAACCGTCCATCCCGGGAAGGCCGATGTCGAGGACGACGACCGCCGGGCGGAACGTGAGGGCGGCCTCGAGCGCGGCCGGACCGTCGTATGCGGTGCGGACCGCGTGCCCGGTCATCTCGAGAAGCCGCGCGAGACCCTCGGCGGAATCGACGCTGTCGTCGACCACCAGGATCCGCAGGGTGCGCGAGTCGGCCAGGGGGGCCGCAGGAGAGGCGACGGCCTCGGCGCCTGCCGTGAGCGCCGGGAGCCGCACGACGATCTCTGAGCCGAGGCCCCGGCCGTCCGAAAACGCGCGGACGCTGCCGCCATGGAGCTCCACCAGGCTTCGGACGAGTGTCAGCCCGAGGCCGAGACCTCCCTCCGGACGGTCGAGCGAGCGGTCCTCCTGTACGAAAACGTCGAACACCTGAGGCAGCAGCTCGGCCGCGATGCCCCGGCCGGCGTCTCGAACGCGGATGACGGCCTCGCCGCCCTCCCGCAGGACGGTCAGCCAGATTTCCGCGCCTTCCGGGCTGAATTTCGACGAGTTGTCGATCAGGTTCGCGACGACCTGCGCGAGCCGGTTCAGGTCCGCATCCACTCGGATGGCTTCGAGAGGGAGGGACGTCGAAATCTGCTGCCGGCGGGCGTCGAGGAAAGGGCGGGTGATGTCGAGGGCCAGCGTGATCGCCGCGGAGACATCGATCCGCTCGGTCCTGAGGATTACCTTGCCCTGCGTGATCCGCGAAACGTCCAGGAGGTCGTCCACGATCCGAGTCAGGTGCTCCGCCTGCCGCCGGATCACCTCGCGGCCCCACTCGAGGGTGGGCGCGGTCGATCCCGGGGTTCTCAGGATCTGGACCGCACTGGTGATCGCGCCCAGCGGATTCCTCAGCTCGTGAGCGAGCATCGCAAGAAACTCGTCTTTGCGCCGCGCTTCGTGGCGGATCTTTTCTTCCGCTTTTTTTCTTTCTGTGACGTCGCGAGTGAAGCATCGCGTATGCACGAGGGCGCCGTCGACGAATTTGAAATTGGAGTAAATGGAGACGTCCCGGATCGAGCCGTCCTTGCAGCGGAGTCGCGACTCGTGCGATCGCAGCATCTCGTTCTTTCCGAGTCTCTCCAGGATGTCGCTGCTGACCCGGGGATCGACATGGAACTCGCCGATGTGGTGGCCGATGTATTCCTCCCGGGGGTAGCCCAGCATCTCGAGCTCGGCGCGATTGGCCCAGAGAATGCGCCCGTCCGGGCCGACCCAGTGCAATGCCACGGCGGCGTTCTCAACGAAATCCTCCAGCTCCTGCTTGCGGGCGAGGACCTCCGCCTCCATCGACTTGCGCGAACCGATGTCGCGCAGGACGGACAGGTGCCTCCCTTGCGCGATGTCGGCGACAGCGGCAAACTCCACGTGCCGGATTTGCCCATCGGGGCGCAAAAGCCGGAACTCCCCGCGGGCCCGCTTCTGCCTCAGGAACTCTCTCCACCCGATCTCGAAGTCGTATCCGGGCTCGCAGAAATCGGCAATCTTCCGACCCAGGATCTGGTCCCTCTCCACGCCGAGAAGCGCGACCGCGGCCGGGTTCGCGTCGACATATCGACCTTCGTCGTCGGTCACGAGGATCGCGTCCAGAGCCCCTGCGAAAATGGCTTTCAGCTCGGAAGCCGATAGAGCAGACGAAGGCTCCGCGCGGGCAGCGTCCTCCTGGATTTTCATCGACGTGAGTGCCCTTATACAGCTTCGTCGATCCGCAGATCCATGCGGACGTGTCGGTTCCGGACAAGAACGGGGCTCGTCGACGGCGTCATGACCCGAGGCTCCGCAATGTACGGTTTCGTACCGTCTGTGGACGCCGGGCGTGTTCTAAACTCCGCGCTGTGCTGACTTCAGGCCGGGATCTCGATACCACCCTCTCGCTTCTCTTGAACGGAGAAAGCCGGCGGAACCCGCCGCCCTACTCCACGAGCCCTCTCGCCTGTGACCGCCTCCTGCGGCGGCTGTCCCGGCAGGGGATTTCCGCGCGGGTGGAAGAGTGGGGCGGCCTCTGGTACTGCACGCTGTTTCAGGGAACGTCGCGGCTGGCCTCGGGCAGCGGCGAAACGCGGCCGCTCGCGGTTTCCCGCGCGGTGCTCGGCTGTCGGTTTGGAATTCCGACGGGGAAGATTGGGACCCCTGGAAAGAGTGACCGCCCCGTCCCTCGCCTGACCGCCGAAGAGTCGCGGCAGTGCGAGCAGTGCGGAAGCCCGCTCAATCCCACGAAAGCCCGGGCCACCCTGCGGCGCCTCTGCAACGTCTGCAGCTGGAAGCGCGACAAGCTGCGGCTGGCCGAACCGCGCCCCGGGGACCCCGCCCCGACCCGGCGGGGGACGTCGGCGGGCTGACGCGCCAAACGATCGTCAACCGGAACCGACCCCTTCGCGACGTTGAATTTCCGCAGGCGTCACCCGATTCTGCCGCGAAAATCCGGGGAGCCGACAGCGAAAGCGAACCGCCTCCCGCCCGCTACCTCCGGATCCCTTTGATCTCCTCGAAGAAAGCGCGGCTCTCGACGGGGCGGCCCAGAAACCGCTCGACCAGCACGCGAGCCGGCTCCTCGCCGCCGGGGGCGAGGATCGTCTTCCGGTAGCGAAGGCCAACCTCCCGATTCATGAGGTCGCCGCCGTAGGCCGAGAGCATGTCGAGGGCGAGCACCTCCGCCCACATGTAGCCGTAGTAACCGGCCGCGTACCCGTCGGCGATGTGCGCGAAGGTTCCCGGAAACGCGGTCCCCTCTTCGTATCCGAGGGGCGTTTCGCCTTCCATCCGTTTCCAGGTCTCGAGCGCTCGCCCGGGTCTTTCACCGGAAAGGGCCATGTCGTAATCCGAGTAGAGGAGCTGGCGCGCGTAGAGGAGTCCGTGGCCGAACCGACGAGCCGCGTCCAGGCGCTCGACCAGGGCGGGATCGAGCGCCGGACATTCCGGGCACACGGCCCGGAGCGTTTCGAGGCTCTCGTAGCGCCTCGCCCACTCCTCGTGAATCTGGGAGGGCGCTTCGACGAAATCGCGCTGCACGGACGTGCCCGCGTGCTGGTTGTATTCCGTTTCGGAGAGCACGCCGTGCAGCGTGTGACCGAACTCGTGAAAAAAGGTCTCCAGCTCGTCCTGGGTGAACCCGTTGCGGTCGGAGTTCGTGACCAGGACCGAAATCGGAGTTCGATTCGCCTTGCGGCTGACTCCGCGCACGGGCCACGCGGCCGCATGTTTGAATTTCCCCTCCCGCGGGAAGAGATCCATGTAGAAGCCGCCCAGAAACCGCCCGGTGGCCTCCTCTCTCACGTCGAAATATCGGACGTCCTCGTGCCACACCGGAACCGCCGCGCGATCGAATCGGACGCCGTAGAGCCGGGCGTTGACGCCGAGGACCCAGTTGATCGTCGGTTCGGTCGGGAAGTACTTCCGCAGGTCTTCCTGGTCGATGCGAAAACGGCTCTCCCGCAGACGCTCCGTGTAGTAGGGGAGGTCCCACCGACGGAGCGAGGTCTCTTCCATCGGCGTCCCCGTCCGCTCTGACTTGGCGGCGCGAAGCTCGGCGATGTCTCTCTTTTCCGCCTCGGAGACGGTCTCGCGCACCTCGTCTAAGAATCGCCGCACCGTCTCCGGGTTCTCGACCATGCACCGGCGGGTCACGAACCGCGCGAAGCTCTCGAGACCGTAGAGGCCGGCGAGCTCCTTTCGCAGGACCACCATTTCGTCGAGGAGGGCGATGTTCGCGGGCGTTCCCCGGTTCGTATCGGCGACGTAGTAGCGCCGGCGCGCGGCCTCGTCGTGCGCGTTTGCCAGGAACGGCACGTATTCGGGATAGTCGAAGCCCACCACGGCGTTTCCCCGTTCGTCTCGCTCGACCCGTTCGAGCCATGCGGCCGGCAGGCCCTCCGTCTCGACGGGGGAAAACGTCAGCTTCGTTTGGTTCTCCCGGATGTTCTTTTCGAAATCCTGCGAGAGCGCCGTAATCCGGTCGGAAATCTCCCGCGCCCGGCTCCGCTTCTCCGGAGGCAGCGAGACGCCACTGTCTTCGAAGGATTCCAGCAGATCTTTCCGGAGCTGAGCCTGGGCGGGAGAGACGGGCCGGACGGCGCGGACGCGCTCGTAGAGCTGCTCGTTCTGGAAGACCTCCGTCGAAAACATCGAGAGCTCGACCATCACGGGGTCGGCCGCGTCGCGGACGCTTCTGTCCGGATGCACGTTGTTTAAGATCGAGATCGGCCCCGTCACGTCCTCGAGGGCGATCGAGTCGCGGTCCCATTGGTCGAGGATGTTTTCCGGCGTCACCGCGTCGAGGGGGATCCGCTCCATGTTCGTGACCTGTTCGCGGGCGGCGCGCAGAGCCTCGCGCCAGGACGCGGTCACGGCGGCGGCGTCTAAAATCGGCAGGACGACGCGCTCGGCGGGAGGAGGGAGCATCCCGGGCAAAATATCCGAAAACAGGGATCGGGCCTCCGCTTTTCGCGTTCTCCCGGACGCTGCTACTCTTCGGCGCATGCGCATTCGGCTGGTCTCCGGCTCGCACTTCGCGTCGGCGCACCGGCTCCACCGGGACGCCTGGGACGCGGAGACGAACCGCCGCGTGTTCGACAAATGCAACAACGCAAATGGGCACGGACACACCTACGAGCTCGAAGTGACGGTCGAGGGAGAGGTCGATCCCGAAACCGGCTACGTGATGGACTTCGGAGACCTGAAGCGGACCGTCCACGAGGTGGTCATCCGGAAGGTCAACCGCCGCCACCTGAACTTCGACGTACCGTTTCTCGCCGGCATCAACCCGACTGCGGAAAACATCGCCGTCGCGATCTGGAAACAGCTGGAAGGCCGAGTCGCTCCCGCGAGGCTCGTGCGCGTCAGCCTGCACGAGACGGCAAAGAACCGCGTGGTCTACGAGGGAGCGGGGGGCCCGGCGTGAACGCATTTCGCCCTCCGAAGGGACGCCGCCGCCTGACCCGGTCGAACCGTCACAAGATGATCGCGGGGGTCTGCGGCGGCCTCGCGGAGTACCTGGGACTGGACGTCACCGTGGTGCGAGTGCTCTACGTGAGCGTCTCGATCATTTCGGCGGCCTTCCCGGGGATCTTCGCGTACGTCGTTCTCATGTTGATCATCCCGCGGGCGGACGCCGCCGCCCCGTGACCCGGCCGCGAATTCTCGTCACCAATGACGACGGGATCTTCTCCGAGGGCATCGAGCGGCTCGCCGCCTCGCTGTCGGACGTCGGCGACGTCGTCACGGTCGCGCCCGACCAGGAACGGAGCGCCGCGGGCCATTCCCTGACGCTGCAACACCCCCTCCGGGCGAAGCTCGTGGGGCCCGAGCGCTGGTCCGTCGACGGCACGCCCACGGATTGCGTCAACTGGGGAGTTCTTCACCTGTTAAAGGACGACCGGCCGAAACTCCTCTTCTCCGGCATCAACCTCGGATTGAACCTGGGCGACGACGTCACCTACTCGGGGACCGTCGCGGCGGCGTTTGAGGGAACGATCCTCGGCATCCCCTCGGTTGCGATCTCGCAGGAGATCGAGACCGGCTTTTCCTTCGACGCGGCGGCGGAGTTCGCCCGGCGCTGCGCCCGGCGGCTGCTGGAAGAGCCCCTGCCGGCGGGGACCCTCGTCAACGTCAACGTCCCGGCGGGGACGGTCCGGGGAGTCCGCGTGTCGCGCCTCGGGAAGCGCCGGTATGGAGAGGCCGTGATCGAAAAGCTGGATCCGCGGGGCCGCCCTTACTACTGGATCGGATCCACGGTGCCGGAAGGGGACCTCCAGGAGGGCACGGACATTTCGGCGATCGCCGAGAAGTGGATCGCGATGAGCCCCCTGCATCTCGACCTCACGGACTACCGGTCGCTCGCGCGCCTGGAAACGCTGGCGAAAGGCCTGGGCTTTGAAGAGACGGCGAAAGACGGAACCGGGGATCAGTAAGCGAGCACGCTCCGCGCCGCCTCCGAAACCTTTTCCGAGCTCGGCAGGACCGCCCTTTCGAGAATCCGGTTGAACCCGACGGGCGTGAAGGCCGAGCCGACCCGACCAATCGGAGCATCGAGGTAGGGAAACAGCCGCTCCTGGATCTGCGACGCGATCTCGCCCCCGAAACCTCCGTGCACCTTGTCCTCGTGAGCCACGAGCACCCGGTTCGTCTTTCGGACCGACGCCTCGATGGCCTCGTGGTCGAGAGGGACGAGCGAGCGCAGGTCGAGGACCTCGACGGACCGGCCCTCCCGGGCGAGCACCTCGGCGGCTTCGAGCGCGAAATGGACGGGTGTGCCGTAGGCGACGATCGTCAGGTCCGTGCCCTCCCGGCGCAGGCGGGCCTTTCCAAACGGCACGGCAAACTCCTTCGGGACGTTCGCCCGCGCCATCGGGTTGTTGTAAAGAAACTTCGGCTCGAGGAACACCGTCAGCCCGCGCGAGCGGATCGACGTGCGCAGCAGGCCGGCGGCGTCGTCGGCAAAAGCGGGGTAGACGACGCGGAGCCCGGGAAGAGTCGTCAGCCATCCCTCGATATTCTGCGAATGGTAGAGACCGCCTCCGATGTATCCCCCGGAGGCGAGCCGCACGGTCACGTTGGGGACGAACTTTCCGTTGGTGCGCCAGTATTCGTGGGACATCTCGACCATCTGCTCGGCGGCGGGCCAGAAGTAGTCCGCGAACTCGGCGCCCTCGACGACGATGCGGATCTTCTCGTTGAAACGCGAGAAACCGTCGGCCGTGCCGGTGATGAAGTCCTCGGCGATGGGGCCGTTGAAGACGCGCTGGATGCCGAACTCCTGCTGCATGCCCTTCGTCACGTTGAAAACGCCGCCCTTGTCGCGGTAGGCGACGTCCTGCCCCCAGATGTAAGTGTCGGGGTTGCGGCGGAACTCCGCCTTGAGCGTTTCGTTCAACGCCTGCACGAGAGTCTGGGGTTCTCCGGTCCCGTCCGGGAGGCCCTCGGGCCAGGCGTCCGGCACCCAGGCTTCGGGCACGACGAAATCGAAGATCGTGGCGGGGTCGGGATCGGCGGCCTGCTTCGCGCGGTCCGCGGATTCCTCGTAAGTCTGCTCGTTGTGCGCTTCGATGGCCTCGAGATCCGCGGCGGGAACGAGGTCGTTCTCCAGGAGCGCCTGGCGGAAGCGCGGGAGCGGGTCCGCCGCGCGCGCGGCCGCGAGCTCCTCCGGCGTGCGGTACAGCTCGTGGCGGTCGGAGTTCGAGTGCGAATGGATCCGCACGACGAGAGCGTGCACGATCGCCGCTCCCGCGCCGGAGCGGATGTAGTCGACCGCCTCGCGCATCGCGCGGAAGGACGCGAAGACATCGAGACCGTCGCAATGGATGATCCGCAGGTTCGGGAAACCCGAGAAATTGTCGGAGGAGTACTGGTTCGCCGTCTGGTCCTGCTTCGGGACCGAGATCCCGTACCCGTTGTCCTGAACGACGAAGACGACCGGCAGCTTCTCCCGGCTGGCGCCGTTGATCGCCTCGTAGAAATAACCCTCGGAGGCCGATGACTCGCCGATCGAGCAGTAGACGATCGCGTCGCTGCCGTAGGTCTTGACCGCCCGGGCAAGACCCGCCGCGTGCTGCGCGTGATTGGACACAGCCGAAGAGACGTTCTGGATCCCGATCTCCGGCTTGGCGAAGTGATTGGACATGTGCCGGCCGCCGGAAGCCACGTCCGAGGCTTTCGACATCCCGTTCAAGAGGATTTCCTCCGCGGTCAAACCCGCGGCCAGACAGGTCGTGAGATCCCGATAGTAGGGAAACAGGAAGTCGCGTCCGGGCCGGAACGTCATCCCGAGGGCCAGCTGGATCGCGTCGTGGCCCGCGGAGGGCGCGTGGTAGCTCCAGCCCAGGCCCTGCTTCAGGTAGTTCGGCGCCTTGTCATCCAGCACCCGCGCCAGGTGCATCACGCCGTACCATTTCTTGAGCTCTTCGCGGGAGACGTCGGTCCGGG
>JBDUBI010000112.1:0-9017 GCA_040004225.1 Acidobacteriota bacterium | reverse complement strand
CGTCGATCGTGCAGTCGCAGCCCGGCGTGCAGACGGACTACGGCGAGACGCAGGGACGCTCCCTCGCCCTCTCCGTTTACGGATCGACGTCCGCCGAAAACCTCTTCATCGTTGACGGCGTCAACACGACGAACGTCATCAAGGGTTTCCAGGGCAAGTCGTTGAACCCCGAGTTCATTCAGGAAGTCGAAGTTAAGACCGGCGGTTACCAGGCCGAGTACGGCCGCAACACCGGCGGCGTGATCAACGTGATCACGAAGTCCGGCGGCAACGAGTTCCACGGCGACGTCTTCGGCTACTACAACAACAAGTCGATGCGTTCCGATGTCGAGCACGTGAGCACGGCCGACTTCTCGCAGTCCGGCGATGTCGGCTACGGGACGATCACGGACAAGGACACGCGCAAGGACTATGGCGCGGACCTCGGCGGTTTCTTCGTCAAGGACCACCTCTGGTTCTTCGGAGCCTACGACCGGCTCGACCAGGACACCACCTACTTTCCGCTGGACGGTCCCCGGGCAAACCTCAGCTTCCCGCTCAAATTTAAAGCGGACACTTACTCGGGGAAGCTGACCTTCAACGTCCTGCAGGGCACATCTATCGTCGGGACGCTTTTCGCCGATCCGCAGACGAACAGCGGCGCCATCAACACGCCGCGCTCACGCCCTGATATCGATCCCAATGGGTTGACCTTCAGCGGAGCCCGAAAGCTCGGAGGAACGGACTGGGCCGCTCGAGTGAACCAGTTGCTGGGCTCCTTCGGGATCTTCACCGGGCAATACGGCCAGCACAAGGACAAGTACAACACGGTCCCGAGCGATGTGACCGCCATCCAATTCCGCGACCGGACCGTCAGCCCGCTGGTCGCGTCCGGCGGTTTCGGATCGGTGTTCGGCCCCACGGTCAACAATGAGTCGAAACGCAAACAGGCGTCCGGCAGCCTGACGCTCTACACGGGGCCGAACGAGTTCAAGTTCGGCGGCGACTACCAGAAGGACAACACCCTGGGGTCGTCCTTCTACTCGGGCGGCCAGCGCATCGACATTCGCAGCTGCCCGAGCTCCTGCACTTCGGCGGCGCCGACCTTCGTCAATGCGGCCGGTCGGACCGTCCGGGTGTACTACGCGCACCAGACGTTCACTCCGAGCGCGACGGACCTCTCCCCGCTCGCCTCCGCGCCCTTTGACGTCAACACCGACCGCTACGGGCTGTTCGCGCAGGACCAGCTCCGGATCGGCACCCTGACGGTCAACGCCGGAATCCGGTACGACTCCGAGAACGTGAAGAAGGGGAATGGAGAGTCGGCGTTCAAGCTCAAGAACGAGTGGGCGCCCCGCTTCGGCTTCACGTGGGACTTCATCGGCGACGGCACATCGAAGCTGTACGGTTCGGCCGGCCGCTTCTTCTACGCGCTGCCCACTGACCTGAATGCCCGCGTGTTCACGGCGAACACGCAGCTCATCTCCTACAACTACAGCGCAAGCCCCACGAATACCACTCAGGATCCGACCGCTCCCCGGACGCGGCTGATTCAGGTCGGCACTTTTGACGGCGAGCCCGTCGAGCAGGGCCTCAAGGCGGCCTATCAGGACGAGCTCACTCTCGGTGTGGAGAAGGCGCTGACCTCGACCTTCTCCGTCGGGATGAAGGGGACCTACCGCACCCTCGGTCGGACCGTCGAGGACCGTTGCGACCTCGACTACACGGACCCGGCGGCCCTCGGCTCCACCTGCGGCATCTTCAACCCGGGCGGCAGCGGCCCGATCGCCAACGGCGCGATCACCACGTGCGACACGTCCGTCAATCCCGCCGATCCGAACGCAGGCCTCTGCGGCCTTCCCGGCGTGAAGATCGGCGAGGCGCGCCGGATCTTCCGGGGAATCGAGTTCACGGCCCGCAAGTCGTTTTCTTCGAATCTGTGGGCTCAGGCGTCCTATCTCTACTCGAGCCTGCGCGGTAACTACTCGGGAGCGATCCGCGAGGCTTCCGGCCAGACGGACCCGGGCATCAACGCGGACTACGACTACAACCAGTTCCTGATCAATTCCTACGGCAAACTCGAGCTCGACCGGCCGCACCAATTCCGAATCGACGCGGTCTACACCGCGCCGTTCGGTCTCTCGGTCGGGTTCCAGGGCTACATCCGCTCGGGCCAGCCCAAGAACGTCCTCGGGTACTACAACCAGTTCTACCCGGATCTGCTCTATCTCTCGCAGCGTGGCTTGGCAGGTCGCGAGCCGACGGAGTACGAGATCAACCTCTCGCTCGCCTACAACATTCTCATCGGACCGGTCACGATCACTCCTCAGCTCTACGTCTTCAACCTGCTCAACCGGCAGGTCGAGACGGCAAACGACGACGGCTTCAACACCTTCAACGGCACGTTTACGTCGACCGGCCAGGCCGTCCTCGACAACCCCGATTACAGAAAGACGTTCGCACGGTCGGGCGCCCGTCTCTTCCGCGGAGCCTTGAAGATCACCTTCTGAGTCGAGGCGTTTCTTCCCGAAGGGGGCGGCGAAAGCCGCCCCCTCTTGTTTTTGAGAGGCCCGCCGGCGGCACCCGACTCCCGGTTCAGGACGGCCGAAAAATGTTAAGTTGCCCGCCGTGCCAGAACGCCGCCCACTTTCGGTCCTCGCCGCCCTCCTTCTCGCGATCCCGCTACACGCCGCGGACCCCTCCGTCGGGACCCGGATAGGGCGGTTCTTTTCGGAGTGGTCTCTCCGCATTCCCGGCACGCACTTCGAAGCGGTGGAGACCCGGGACGTCACGGTCCCCGGTCTGACGGCATTTCTGGTCAGCCGGCGACCGGATCCGGCCGCGCCGGCGCCCTCGCGCGCCGAGTCGAGCGTGACCCTCTATGACGCCCGGAAGGACCAGGTTTTCGTGGGCCACGCGCTTCACGACGCCTCGCGCCTCGCCGCCCGGCGTCCCTTTGACGCGGCGGTGGACCTCGCGAATATGACGGCTTCTCTCCGCGAGGTCTTCGGCGTTCCCGTCCGGGTCGATCGAAAGGGCGAAGGGCGGGGCGCTCTCCTTCCGATGGCCATCGGCGTCGAGCAGGCGCCGGGCGCGTACGTGCTCCTGCCGGGATACGTCTCGGCGGACGGAGCGACGCTCCTCCTCGGGGAATTTCACCCGCTCTCGGAGAAGCCGGAAGCCTGGCGCCGGAAGGTGCTCTCCGAGAATCCCGGAGTGCGCGCAGGAGAGGGAGGTTTTGCCGTCGTCGAGTTCCTGGACTTTCAGTGTGAGCGCTGCAAGCGGCGCACTCCGGAAGCGAGGGCCGCCGCCGCGCAAAGGGGAGGCACGCTCGAAACTCACTTTCTGCCGCTGGTCCAGAGCCATGAATGGGCGTTCGCGGCCGCGGAGTCTGCCGCGGCTCTCGCCCGGGTCACCCCCGCGCTGTACGGGCGCTTCGAGGAAATGATTTTTGCGAGGTCCGAGGGGATGACCGCGGCGGCCGCGCGGGAGGTCGCAGCGGATGTCGCGGAGGCAGCGGGCGCGCGGGAGAAGTTCGACGCCGAAATCTCGAGCGGGCGCGCCAGAGAGCGTGTTCTCGCCGACGTCCTTCTCGCGGCCCGGGTGGGTGTCACCGGGACGCCGGCCTTCGTTCTGGACGGCCGGCTCCTTCCCGGCGAGCGCAGCTTTCTCGAGGCGGAGCTCTCCCGGCGGCCGTCGCGGTGAGACCGTCGCGAGCGCGTGCCCTGGCAATCCCCTTTTGCGTCGCGATGCTCGGCGGCGGCTGCGGCGGGGGAGAAAAGAGAGACACGACCCGATCCGGAATTTCGCCCGCGCCGCCGGCGATCTCGCCTCCGGTCGAATCGGAGGACGTGAGCTCCCGCGTCCGGCGCCCGCCGGGGGGGCCTCCTCCCGTGATCTGGATCGGCCTCGACGGACTCGACTGGGAGATTCTCGACCGCCTCGCGGGCGCCGGAAAGATGCCCCACTGGTCGCGCCTCGTCTCCTCGGGCTGGTCGGGCCGCATCACGAGCTTCATGCCGGTGCTCTCTCCGATCGTCTGGACGACGCTCGCGACCGGAGTGTCGCCCGAGCGACACCGCATCCTGGACTTCCAGGAGGTGGACCCGAAGACGGGTCAGAAGGTTCCCATCAGCGGGCTGTCGCGGCGGGTGCCGGCGATCTGGAACCTCGCGTCCGCGGCGGGAAAGAAGGTGGGGGTGGTGGGCTGGTGGGCGTCCCATCCCGCCGAAGAGGTCAACGGGTTCTTCATCTCGGACCACGCGAGCCCCATCCTGTACGAAAAACTTTCTCTCTCCGGGGTGGCGTATCCCCCCGCCCTCGAGGCGGGCGTCGCGCAGACCGTGACGCGCGAAGGTCGGCCTCGGCCCGAAGAGCTCGGGCATTTCGTCGACGTGCCCGCGGCGGAGATCGCACAGGCGCTCGCCTCGAGCCAGGGGATGGAGAACCCGATCGTCGCGCTGTCCCGCATTCTGGCCGCGACGCGCGTCGCGCAGCGCGCCGCCCGCGACCTGTACGACCGCGATCACCCGGACCTGACCATGGTGTACATCGAGGGCACGGACGAAATCGGTCACGTCTTCGGGCCCGACGCGCCGCCGCGCCTGGCGTGTACGCCCGAGGCGGACGTGGCCCGGTACGGCCACGCCGCCGACGCCTACTACGAGGTCATCGACCGGATGCTCGGGCAATGGATGCGGAGGGCGGAGGAGGATGGCGGGACTCTGCTGGTCTCTTCCGACCACGGATTCAAGTGGGGCGCGGACCGCCCCTGCGAGCGATCCTCGCTCAACTGGAGTACGGCGGCGTACTGGCACCGCCTCGAAGGCGTTTTCGCCGCCTGGGGCGCACGCGTCCAGCCCGGAAAAGGCGCGGAGAAGCCGACGATGTTCGACCCCGCGCCGACCGTCCTCGCCCTTCTCGGACTTCCGGCGGACCGCGGCATGACGGGACACCCGATTCGCGCCGCGTTCCGGGATCTCGCGGCGCCGCCGCCCCGGGACGCGTTCGCGGGGATCACCGTGCGCCGGGTTCCGGCGGAGGCCATGTCCGCCGCGCAGGCGAGCGAGTACGCGAAGAAGCTGCTCGCCCTGGGCTACCTGTCCGGCTCGGAGGCCCGTCCGCTCGCGCCGACCGGAGGCGCCGAGCCCGGGATGACGGAAGGCGCTTGGAACAACCTCGGCCTGTATCAGCGGGAGACCTCGGGAAACCTGCGGGAAGCCCGCGCGTCCTTCCAGAAAGCGCTGGCGCTCCGGCCCGACTATCATTCGCCGATGTTCAATCTGGCCGTGCTCGACCGCATGGAAGGCAAAGACCGCGAGGCGGCGGACTGGCTCTTCAAGTCGCTGGCGGCCGGGCACGCCGACCCCCCCGGAACCGTCCGGCAGTGGATCGACGAGTACACCCGGACGAAAAAGCCTGTCGCCGCGCGGGACCTCGCGGATCGGGCGTCCGCGGCATTTCCGGCGAGCGAAGAGATCGCGCGCGAGGCGGGGTATGCCCGCTTCCGCGGCCGCGACTGCGCCGGCGCCCTGTCGGCGGTCGCGAGGTTCGAAGGCACGACGCATGAGACCGGCACCTTGAATGCGATCGGCCTTTTTCAGACCTGCCTCGGCCGCCGCGATGAGGCCGTCCGCAATTTTCAGCGATCCCTCGCGATCGATCCCGCTCAGCCCGGCGCGTTGCAGTCGCTCAAGATCATTCAGGGGGGATCTTCCCCGTCACGTTGAGGAGACCCATGAAGCAGAGACTCGTCGGGGCCGTCCTGTTCGCCGCGGCCATCGGGATCGTTGGAGCTTCGCCCGCGAAAAAACCGGCCGCGCGGGCCGCCGCCGCTCAGCAGCCGGCCGGCGGGGTCGAAGCGCAGCTGCAGGCGTACGCGCTCCGTTTCCTTTCCTGGGATCCCGAGAGCCGCGTCACCATAACGAAGTCCTCCGAGCGGCTCCCGGGCATGCAGGGCTACAAGATCGTCCGGAAGGGGCGTTACGAAAAGCTGAACGTCGATCGCGTGTACTACGTGTCGGACGACGGCAAATGGTTCTTCGAAGGCGACTCGGTGTCGAACCCGGCGCCGCGGCCGGTCCGCTCGGGCGCGGACCTCGCCTGGGTCGGAGAGAAGCTGGCGGCAGTGTTCCGCACGAAGGCGACGCCGCAGCTCGCTCCCGAGCGCGATGCCGCCCCCTACAAAGGCGTCCACGTCGCGATCGAGACCGGTTACGGAACGGTCCGCCTGCCCGGATACGTCTCGGCCGACGGCGCGAGATTCCTCCAGGGAGTGTTCTGGGATTTCCGGATGGATCCGCGCGAAGAGCGGCGGCGGCGCATCGACCTTTCGGCGGGGCGCGCCAGCGGAAAGCCCGAGGCGGCGGTCTCGATCGTCGAGTTTGCCGACATGGAGTGCGGCTATTGCAAGATGCGCGGCCTTCAGATGGACCGGCTGCTCGAAGCGAACGCGGGCATCGTGAATGCCCGCCGCCACTACAAATTTTTTCCGCTCTGGTTCGGGCACGTGTGGGCGATGAAGGCCGCCTCGGCCGGTGACTGCATCTTCAAGTCCGCGGGGGCCGCTCCCTTCTTCCGATTCAAGGAGCAGGTATACGCCCGGCAGGAGAGCATGACGGTCTCGGGTATCGACGAGATCGCGGTCACGACGGCAGGCGCCGAGGGAGTTTCGTCCGCGGATTTCCTGGCCTGCTATCTCCAGGAGCCGAGCTTCTCGCGCGTCCGGCACGAGATCGACGAAGGCTACCGACTGGGCGTCAACTCGACGCCGACGTATTTCATCGACGGGACGGAGATCACGTGGCTTGAGGACAAGGTAATGGAAGACTTCCTTCGAACCCTCTTCCCGAAAACGAAGACGATCAACTACGGCGGGAAGTAGGGGCGTCGAGAGGGAATTCCGCGCGGGGCGAGTCTTAAAACGCCGGGTTGGTCCTAAAAGCCGGCCCTCGTCATCTCCTGCGGCGCGCCGGCGATATTTCGCTGCGAGCGGGTACCCGAAAACGGCCTGGGCGGAGCCTGACAGCGGCTGCGCTCCTTCGGGCCTCGCCGCGCTCGCGACGGACGTGACTCGGACAGGCTCCTAGGGTTCGAAGGGGATTGGAATCGTCGTCCAGGCGCGGACCGGCGCTCCCCCGCGCGTGGCGGGCTCGAACCGCCACCCTCGAACCGCCGAGACGGCGCTTTCCGTGAGGCCGCCCGCGACACCCCTCAAGACCTGAATTTCGAGAGGCAGGCCGGTCTCCGAGACGAGGACGCGCAGGAGGACGATGCCCCCGATATGCGCGCGGAGAGCGACCTGGGGATACACCGGTTTGACGACACGCGCCATCTTCGGCGGGACCTCCTGGAGGACGGTGGCGGCGGGAATCGCCGCCGGCGCGGGCGCGGCAGTGGGCGAGGGCGGGGATTCCAGTTCGGGCGCGGGAGAGGGCTCGGGAGGCGGTGCCGCGGCGACACGAACCGGAGACGGGCCGGGCGCTTCGACGGCCGCCGCGGCGGCGGGCGAGGCCAGATTGATCACGGGAGGCGCCGGCTTCGCTTTGAGGACGGCGGCCGCATGGGAGAGCTCCGCCGGCTGGCTCTTGCGCATGTCCTGTTCCATTTTGCGCAGCTCCTGGGAGACGCGCCGCGCCACTTCCTCCTTGAATTCCACGTCGCTCATCTTCGTCGTCGGGCCCGCGGTGACGACGGGCAGGGCGGTGGGGACCTCGGGGACCCGGGTCGCCGCGACCGCTGCGGCAGGACGGGGGGCGGGCGGCTCGCGGCGGCGGACGATCAGAAACACCGCCGCGGCGACCGCAACGGAGACGAGCAACGCCCCGCCGAGGACGAACGGCGGCCGGCGCGGCGCGGCCGCGCGCGGCTCGAACGGAGCACGCGTCGGGATCGCGGGAGTGCGCTCGGCCGGAGCGGGCCGCGGCAGGGGCAGCGGCCGCGCGGGGAGCGGCGAGGTCGGAGGCCGCAGCGGAGCGACGGGGGCGTCCGGCCGGCGCGGCTCGAGAGCGGACTCCGCCAGGCGCGCCGCTCCTTCCGCGTCGATCTGCGCCGAGAAGAGACCGTTCAAAAAGAAGGCGAGGTTGAAGGTGGATGGCGCGTACGGCCCCGAGAAGAGGAGCTTGCCCAGCTCGCGCCGCAACTCGCCGCTCGACTGGAAGCGCGACTCGCTCGGGCCGAGGCAGAGTCGCAGGACCGCCGAAACCTCGGGAGCGATCGGCGCGCCGTCGCGCAGAGCGGACCGGAGATCGCCCGCGGGGTCCGTGCGGCTCGGAACCCTTCCGACCAGCATTTCGAAGAGAAGGGCGCCGAGCGAGTACACGTCCGAGTTCTTTTCGATCCGCCCGCCGGCGCCCACCTCCGGCGCGAGATACGGCGCGATCTCCCGGGCGAAACGCGGCCTTCCGAGCGACGGGAGAAAGCCGGCCGCCAGACCGAATCCGGTCAGTCGGATCTCGCCGTCGTCGGAGACCGAGACGAAGCCCGGCCAGACGAGACCGTGCAGGGTGCGTTCGCCTTCGATCGTCGTGTTGTAGGCGTGGTCGAGAGCGGCGGCGACCTTTTCGACGATCAGGAGGGCATGCTCATAGGGGATCGTCTGGTGTTCGGCGCGCGCCTTTTCCATGACTGCGTCCAGGGTTCGGCCGCTCTCTTCTCCCCAGGCGATGTATGGAATTCCGTCGACAGAGTCGAGCTGAACGAAACGCGCGATCGACGTATTCTTGAGAAAAGAGTGGACCTCCCCGTTCGCCTCGATCGCGTCGATGACGGCGTCCTCTGAAATCTCGGGTCCCTCGAGCATCCGGACCCGCGCAAACCCCCGCTCGCCCGCGATGCGAAGAGCGCGATAGACGCGGCCAAGCGCGTCCTCTTGCAGAAAAGCGGTCAGGAGATATGGCCCGAACCGCCGCGGCAGGGCTTCGTCCGTCATCGCCATGCGCAGCCGCGCCGGCAAGAAAGGGGTGAGTTCATGATGTTTGGATAGCCTCCTATTGTAAACGGTCGCCAACCGTCGCCTTCGCTCACTGCGGGACCTGCGT
>JBDUBI010000017.1:0-9017 GCA_040004225.1 Acidobacteriota bacterium | reverse complement strand
CGAATGCAAAAGCCTGGACACGACGCCCGCAGGCTTTTTTCAGCAGCCTGCTAGGAGGGTCCGAGTAATGTCCGTTGCGAGCGCGGTGAGGCCGAAGCGAGAGCGGGGGCGCAGCAGAATGGCGCGGAGGCGTAGCCCGGCTACGCCGCACAAGCCGTTTTGCGAACATTCCGCTCGCAGCGAGAGACACGCCTTCGCGCCGCTGGAGATTACGAGGACAGGCGCCTAACCCGTGGCGCTCGGCCCCGGCGGCCGTCTCGGGCCCTACGAGATTTCCGGCCAACTCGGCAAGGGTGGCATGGGGGAAGTCTTCCGGGCGCGCGACACGCGCCTCCAGCGCGACGTCGCGGTGAAAGCGCTTCCGCCCGGGTTCGAGGCGGATCCCGAACGGCTCGCCCGGTTCCAGCGCGAGGCGCGCGTGCTCGCCTCTTTGAATCACGCCAACGTCGGGGCGATCTACGGATTCGAGGAATCGCCGGACGGCCATGCGTACCTCATTCTCGAGTGCATCGAGGGTGAGACGCTCGCGTCGCGTCTCGCCGGCGGGCCGCTGCCGCTCGACGAGGCCCTCCGCATCGCCGCGGAGATCGCCGCGGGCCTTGGCGCCGCTCACGACGCGGGAGTCATCCACCGCGACTTAAAACCCGCAAACGTCATGCTCCGCGCGGACGGAGCGGTGAAAGTTCTGGACTTCGGGCTCGCGAAGACCGCCGAGCGGGGCTCGACGTCGGGGGACCAGTCGCGGTCCCCGACGATCAGCCTCGGGACGCAGACCGGCTTCATCCTCGGGACGGCCGCGTACATGAGTCCGGAACAGGCCCGGGGGCGCGCGCTCGACAAGCGGACGGACATTTTCTCGTTCGGGTGCGTGCTCTACGAATGCCTGACCGGCCGGCGGGCCTTCCCGGGAGAGTCCGTTACGGACACTCTGTCGGCCATCGTCGCCGACGAGCCGGACTGGGCGGCGCTTCCTGCGTCGACGCCCCTGCGCCTTCGCGACCTTCTTCGCCGATGCCTTCAGAAGGATCCGCGCCGGCGTCTGCACGACATCTCAGACGCGAGGCTGGAGCTCGAAGAGGTCATGTCGGCACCGTCTTCCCCGATGGAGACCAGGCCGACAGCCGTCCTCGAAACACCGCCGATCGGCCGAAACCGGCCGTGGGCGTGGCTCGCCGCGGGTGCGCTGCTCGGAGCGGCCGCCGTCGCCGCGCTTCTGTGGAACCGGCGGCCTGCGGGGACCGCCCCGCCGCCGCCGCGATTACAGGCCGTGCTTTCGCTTCCGGACGGCGTCCGGCTTCTGGGCGGAGGACGCCCCTCGATCGCGCTCTCTCCCGACGGCGCAACGGTCGTTTTCCGCGGGAACCAGGCGGGCGTTTCGTGCCTTTATCGCCGGCGCCTCGACGGGGCGGAAGCCGTGGCACTCGCCGGTACCGAGGGCGGCGTAAACCCGTTCTTTTCGCCGGACGGGGAGTGGGTCGGGTTCTTCACGGCGACGGAGTTGAAAAAGGTCCCGCTGTCCGGCGGGGCGGCCGTCCGCATTTCCGATGTGCCGCCGGTGGCGCACGGGGGCACCTGGACGGCGGACGGATCGATCGTGTTTTCGCGCGCGCCGAACGGGGGACTCTACAAAGTGTCCGAGAACGGAGGAAAGGTCGAGTCCTTCACCTCGCTCGCGCCGGGCGAGCACGGACACCTCTGGCCCCAGGCGCTTCCCGGCGGACGGGGGACTCTCGTCACCATTGTTTTCGGAACCGACTTCCAGGATCTCGGCAGCGCCCGGATCGCCGTTCTGGAGCCGGGCCCTCAGCGGCGAAAGATCGTGCTCGAAGGCAGCGGTTACGCCCGTTATGTGGATACGGGGCAGCTCGTCTTCGTCCGCGGAAAGAGCCTGTTCGCCGTTCCCTTCGATCTCGCGCGCCTGACGGCGGCCGGGACGCCCGTCGCTCTTCCGGACAACCTGCTCGCCGACGAGGACCGTGGGATTGCTCACTTCGCGTCCGGGGGCGGGACGCTCATTTCCCTCAGCGGGCCTGCTGTCGCGAGCTCTCTGACGGCCGTCTGGATCGTGGGAAGGGACGGAAAAGGAGCCGCGCTCCCTCTCCCCCCCGCACAGTATTCTCACCCGCGACTGTCGCCGGACGGGCAGCGGCTCGCCCTCATGAAATTCGATCGGGAGTCGTCGGGTAAGCTGTCCATCTTTGACCGATCCCGCCAGATCCTGTCGCTCCTGACCTCGGAGCCCGGGCGATTTTTCTGTCCGGTCTGGTCCCCCGACGGCCGCCGCCTGGCGTTCACCTTATTCAACGTGGGGGAGCCGCGGCTGGCGATGAAGCCGGTGGACGCCAGCCGGAGCGTCGAGACGCTCACGGAAAACGGGGGCCGCGCGGAGTTTGCGAACTCCTGGTCGCCCGACGGAAAGGTCATCGTCTACACCGTTGCGGACCGCAAGACGGAAACCAACGCCTACCGCATTCCGATGAGCCTGTGGACGGCGACTCTCGGAAGCAAACCGGAGTCACGCCCCTGGCTCGCTGGCGATTTCCGAAACTTCGCCGCGACGTTTTCGCCGGATGGGCGATGGATCGCTTATGTGTCCGACGAAAGTGGGCAGAGGGAAGTCTATCTAAGACCGTATCCGGGGCCCGGCAGCCGCATCAAGGTGTCGACGAACGGGGGCGAGGAACCTGCCTGGGCTCGCGGAGGGCGAGAGCTCTTTTACCGGATCAGAGACCAGTTCTTTTCCGTAGGGCTCTCGGCCGATCCGGATCCGGTCCCCGGAACGCCCACGCTCCTCTTTACGGCAGCCTTCGATCACGGCGGCCGCGAGGACTCGCCGCGGGAGTACGACGTCTCCGCGGACGGCAACGAGTTCGTCGTGGTCCAGTCGGAGCGACCGCCCGAGGTGACGCGGCAGCTCGTCGTCTTGACCGGCTTGTTCGGGCCGGACCGGATCGGAGCCCGTTGACGTCCGGAGACGAAGGCGCCGCGCCGACGTCGGCGCGGGTCCGGCGCATCCTGCACGTCGACATGGACGCGTTCTACACGTCCGTCGAGCAGCGGGACAACCCGGAGCTGAAGGGGCGGCCGGTCGCCGTCGGAGGAAGTCCCGAGAGCCGGGGCGTCGTCGCCGCCGCGAGTTACGAGGCGCGCGCGTACGGGGTCCGGTCCGCCCTCCCGATGGCCCGCGCCGTCCGGCTCTGCCCGAAGCTCGTCATTCTCCGCCCGGATTTCGCGAAGTATCGCGCGGTCTCGGAGCGCGTGTTTCAGATCTTTCGCGAAGTGACGGCGCAGGTCGAGCCGCTCTCGCTCGACGAGGCCTATCTGGACGTCACCCAGAATTCCTGGGGGATTCCGCTCGGCGTGGACGTCGCGCGCAGGATCAAGACGCGCATCTGCGAGGAAACCCGGCTCACCGCCTCCGCGGGCGTTGCCCCGAACAAGTTCCTGGCGAAGATCGCGTCCGGATGGAAGAAGCCCGACGGGCTGACGGTGATCGCTCCGGAGCGGGTAGAGGCATTCCTTCAGAAGCTGCCCGTCGACGCGCTCTGGGGAGTCGGTCCCGTCACGGCAAAGCGGCTGCGCTCGGCGGGGATCGAACGACTGGTGGACGTGCGGGCAGCGTCGGAAGACACGCTCCGGACCGCCGTCGGCAGTCTCGCGGACTGGCTGCGGCGGCTCGCGCACGGGGAGGACGACCGCGCGGTCGAACCCGACCGGGAGCGCAAGTCGATCGGCTCCGAAGAAACGTACGCGCGCGATCTGACGGACCTTGCGAAGATTCGCGAGGAGGTCGCGCGACTCGCGGAGGCCTCGGCGCGCGCGCTCGAGAAGAAGGAGCTCACCGCGCGGACGGTCGTCCTGAAGCTTCGCTACTCGACGTTCCAGACCGTGACGCGCAGCGAAACCCGGCGACCGGCCACGCGGTCACCGGGCGAGATCCGAGACCGGGCGCTCGCGCTCGTCGACAAAACCGAGGCGGCCTCGCGGCCCGTGCGCCTGCTCGGCGTCTCTCTTCACAACCTGGAAACCGGTGCCGCGTCGGACGCCGAGCGAGAGCAGCCGTCCCTCCTGGCCTCCGACGCTCAGCCTCCCGACCGTGCGCGGTAGGCGAGCCAGGCGAAGAGGGCAATCAGGAAAAAGAGCACCAGCCGCCCGATCCCCATCATGCGGGTTCCGGCGACATGCCGGGTTCCCTTCGGCTTGATTCCGGTGACGGCCGCGATGACCCCGATTAAAACGGCGAGACCCAGCCAGGCGAGCCAGCTCATAGGTGTTTCCTTCCTTCCGGTGCCAGTGTATCCACCACCGTGCCACTGCCCTCCCTCTCCCCGCGCTCGGGGAGAGGGTCGGGGTGAGGAGGCCCGCAGGCAGGTGATGCGTCGTCGCCAGAGCGGCCGATCAGTCCACCTTCCCAGCACCGCACCGCTGATTCAGCGGACGAGCACGTCGAAGACTCCGGTGCGGACCTCTTCTCCGCTTCGAACCTGGACCCAGAGGCGATAGGGACCGGCCTTCGGGAACGCGTAGGGAAAGGACACCTCTCCCCCCGGGTCCGACGCGCTATTCATCGTCCCGTGAGATTCGGAGGAGTCGGAGCGATGGCGCCCCGAGAGCCGGTCGAGAGAGGCCATCGACACCGTTCCCATCGGATGCAGATGCACAAAAACGGAACCGTCATCCCTGACGACCGCCGCGTGCCCCTTCATGCCCATGTACGGCTCGAGAACCGCGGGCCGTCCGCCCGAGTCGCGCACGAGAAACCGCAGCGTGAGCTCGCGCCCGGCGAGGATCGGGGCCGCCTCGGAGGCGGAGGCCCACGTCATGGAGAGACCCCCGCCGAGATCCGAAACGAGAGGCTGCCGAACCACCGGGGGCAGCGGCGGCGAGATCCGCCAGGAGTCGTCCGGATCTGCCCGGGAGGACGCGAGGAGGGCCGTCGCGGCTCCCGCGGCCGCCGCCGGAACCTCGGTGCGCGCGACTAAGGTCTGAGAGAGCCCGGTCTCGTCCGTCACGTCCGCGAAGATCGAATAGGTGCCTCCGGGCAGAGACGGAAAGGGCGCCTCGAACGCGCGTTCCGAAATCGCCACCGGGTGCAGGTGCGCAAACGCGTCGAGGGCTGGCTCCCGCATCGCGAAGAGATGCACGAGCTTGCCGTGATCGGGGACGAGCGGGCGCCATCGCGCTCCCTTCCAGGCGGGATCGTCGATCGAGAGCCGCATCACCCGCCCCGCGCCCTCCGCCCTCACCCGCGCGGTCGTCTGGTAGGAACGAAACACCTGCCGCTCCGCCGATCGCCGCACCCGCGCGGACCAGGCAACCTCGCCGAAGACGAGTAGCAGGAAGACTCCGCCAGCGGCGATGGTGGTGTGCATCGCCGCGCGCCGGCGCGCGGGGCCGGGCTTCTCTCCGGGAGGCAGCGCACTCTCGCTCGCGGCGGCGAAGACGATCGCGAGGCCGCCCGCCACCAGCGACACCGCGAATGCGAGGACCAGAACGAAAAGCCCCCGGCCCATGGGGAGCACCCGGGTCGGCAGCGACGCGATCGGAACGGAGGTCCGCCCGGTGCCCCGCTCTCCCTCGACCGATATCTCGATCGCGTACGAGCCTTCGCTCATCAGCCAGAGTGCTCCCGAGTAGAGCCCCGGCTGGCCGGCGACGGCAGTTGCGAGGTCGGGAGCCGGGGCGCCCGCGGGTCCTGCGGCGTAGCCGACCGGCCGGATCGTCACCCGCCGGACGCCGCTCGATTCGACGCGCACGGAAATCTCGGCCAGGCCGGGGACGACGCCGGGCGGGCGGATCGTGACGCGCACCGGGTAGTTTCCGGCAGACCCGGCGAAGAAAGCGTCGGGGCTTCCGACGTGTGCCGCCGCGCCGCGCGACAGAAGCAACACGCCAAGCGCCAGAACGGAGAGGAGTGAGGCGCGCCTCAACGCCGGACCCGGGCGAGGCGGTCTCCCGCAAAGAGCCCGAGGCGGGCGGACACCATGGAGAGCGCCGCGGCCACCAGAAAACCGGGGACGGTCGCCATGCCCGCCGGATCTTTCACGAACCCGTACCGCCAGGGCGCATCGGGATGGAAGTAGTAAGACCAGTACCGATCTCCCAGGAAGAACCAGTTCCGCGCCGCGGGCGTCATTTGAAACGAGCCGAACGGCCACTGCACGGCGAGGAAGACGAGGAAAAACGCCGCGCCGAGAAGAAATCCGAGCGCGTTGTCCCCGGGCCTCCGACGGCTCTTTGAAAGAACGTCGATTGCCATCGCGGGAAACACGAGCAGCAGCGGAAAGCAGAACGGCACCATGCGGGTGATCGGGTTGTAGATGGGCGCAAGGCGGGCCTCGGCGGGGAAGAGAGGGAGCATCCAGTCGATTCCGGCCAACAGGGCCATGTAAACGGCCGCTGCGGCGGTGGCCGACCATCGGGACCGGCCGGCCCTGGCGATGCCCACGAGAAACAGGGGAAACACGAGACCCGTGACTTCGTAAAAGAGCCAGCCGTGCTGATGGAGCGGAAAGGTGTATTCGATCAGGAAAGTGGCCGCCAGCGTCACGAGGACCCCCGACGCGTAGAGGTACAGCGCCGTCCTCCGGACGTCCCCGCCGGCCGGGGCGTTCTGGCGCGAGAGCGCGAGAAGCATTGCCCCGAGCGCAACCGCGACCATTCCCACGGCAAGCACGGCGTGCGGAGGGGAGATCACCTTCACATCGAGCCCGTAGGCGTCGTGCCACCAGTCATCAAACGGGGCGGAAGCGATCATCGCGGCCGCTCCCCACGCCATCACCCAGGCGCCGAGCGGTCCCCGCAGTGGTCCGACACCGACGCTGGCGCCGCGCGCGCGGTCATCACCGAAGGTCGCCTTCCAGAGGAGGGCGGCGGCGGAGAGGCCCGCCAGAGCGCCGCCGAGGTAAATCGCCAGGTGCGCCGGCGTCCAGAATGTGTCGCGTCCGATCGAGCGGTGCCAGGAGATATCCCACAGAATCCCAACCACGATGCTGGTGGCAGCGAGCGTCGCGGCGGCAAACGCGCCGGGCAGCCGGTCCGTTTCGCCGCGAACCGCGTCGAGAGCTCGTTCGACGGCGGAGTCCGGTCGAGTCGTGGGCATCTCCCGGGCTTCCAGTCGGGTCAGCGTCCGAAGCTCTGGTACAACAAGACTGCCGCGATCACGAAACCAATCACGATGACGGCGGCACGCGCACTCTCCTGGCCGATCCTGCGGGCAAAACGCGCGCCCGCGTAGCCGCCCAGGGTGGCTCCCGCCATCATCACCAGCGCCGCGCGCCATTCGACGGCACCCCGGAGGATGAAGTACCCCGCCGCAACTCCGTTGATGCACATCCCGAAGAAGTTCTTCAGGCCATTGGAAGCGTGAATGTCGGAGATGCCGAGGAAACCGAGAACCGCGAGCGTCAGGATGCCGATGCCGGCGCCGAAGTATCCGCCGTACACAGCCACCGCGAACTGAAAGCCGATCGCCACGGCCAGACGGGCGGGGGTGCGGCCGGGCCCTGCGTCCGCCGTCCCCGCCCAGCGTGCCACCGCGTCGCGCAGCATGAAGAGGGCCGTCGCGAAGAGAATCAGGAACGGTGCCATCCGCTGAAACGCGAGTGGAGGCGTGACGAGGAGAAGCGCTGCGCCGGCGGCTCCCCCGAGCAGGCTCGGCAGCAAAAGCGTCTTCAACCATCCCCGGTACTCCCCCACTTCGCGCCGGTACCCGAAGAGGCTGGACGCTGCCCCCGGGAGGAGGGCGACGGTGGACGTGGCGTTGGCAATGATCGGAGATTCCCCGAGCCACAAAAGCGTGGGATAGGTCAGGATCGTCCCGCCGCCGGCCATCGCATTCATCACGCCGGCCGCGGTCGAAGAAGCGACGAGGGCGGCGATCTGGCCGGGAGTCATGGGGGAGGGAATTCTAACCGCCGCCAACCGTCACCATCGTGGTGATAGCGCAGCTCTGCCCCCTCGCCCCGCGCTCGGGGAGAGGGTTGGGGTGAGGGGGCCCGCAGGCAGGCGGCGCGGACTCGCCACTGCGATGATCAAGACCTCCCTCTCGCCGGGCGCGCGGGGGGAGAGACCCGGAGTGGTGGTCGGTCTCTCTCGATACGGTGGCAGAGTCCGGTCCGGCGCGCGGCTAAAGAGAAAGAAGGATGTCCATCGCCTCGGCGAGGTCCCGGGCGAGCGCGTCCGGTGCGGACGCGCGCAGGGCCTCGGCGTTTGGGAAGCCGCCCTCGAGACCTACGGCGAAAACCCCCGCGGCCCTCGCCATCTGGATGTCTTCGGGGCTGTCCCCGACGTACGCGGCGTCCGCCGCTCGGAGCCCGAGGCGCGAGAGCGCGATGAACAGCGCCTCCGGATGAGGTTTTTTCCTGAGCGCGTCTTCACCGCACACCAGGGTGGAAAAGGCCGGCGAGATTCCGAGTCTCGCCAGATCATTCTCGACCCGAACGCGGCTCCCGCTCGTCACCAGTCCGGCGAGGACGCCCGCCGATCCGATCCGCGCGAGCGCCTCGGACGTCCCGGGACGCAACGCGCACGACTCCTCCCCGTAGATCTCCATCCACCGCGCGTCCGCTTCGCCCCAGCGCTGGCGGGGAAGGCCGATCCCCTCGTAAGTGCGGTACCAGTCCGGCGCGTAGGTGCGCGCAAAAACGTCCCGGGTGAAATCAATCCCGTATGGCGCAAACAGGCGCCGGTAACACCGATAGCTCGCCTCTGCCGAGTCGAGAAGCGTCCCATCCCAGTCGAAGAGGACCGCCCGGAAAGGCACCGAACTCACGACTTCACCGGCGACCCGCATTCACCGGGCGACAGAGCAAGCCTCTCTTTCATCTAAAACGTTCCCGGTGCAGGCGCACCGCCTGCCTGCGGGCCCCTCACCCCAACCAGAGCTGCGCTTCCACCACGAGGGTGGCCAAGCTCGCAGCGGGAGGAGTCTCCTGACCGAAGGGAAGGAGGAGCCTCCCGCTGCGGGAGCCGCAGCGAACGAAGGGAGCAGGCGAACGGTCGAGCCGACAGGCGAG
>JBDUBI010000127.1:0-9026 GCA_040004225.1 Acidobacteriota bacterium | reverse complement strand
AAGCTCCTGATCGAGCAGATCGACCGGCGCTTCGCGCCCGCGCGCGCGAAACGCCTCGAGCTCGCGCAGCAGCCCGAACGCGTCGACGCCGCGCTGCGGTCTGGAGCGGATCGAGCCGGTGCGGTGGCCCGGGAGACCATGCGCCGGGTGCGCGAGGCGGTCGGGCTGCGCTGAGACGCGCGCCCCCCGCACCCTCGCTCCGGATTCACGCCCTTCGCCCTTCGCGTTTCGGTCCGCCTTTCTCTCGCACTTGCGCTATATTTACGCCTCGTGGCGACTCCGGTATCCAACCCTCCAAACCCCTGGGAATCGACTCACGCCGAATGGCTCGGCGAGCCGCCCGAGGCGCGGCTCGAGGTGTACGAAGAGCGGGCAAAGTCCATCATCGCGGAAAACGACAGCCCGGACGTCGGTTTCCGGTTTTCCATCAACCCGTACCGCGGCTGCTTCCATGCATGCGCCTACTGCTACGCCCGCTCGAGCCACGAATATCTGGGCTTCGGCGCAGGGACGGACTTCGACCGGAAGATCGTCGTGAAGACAAACGCGCCCGAGCTTCTTCGAGCGGAGCTCACTCGCCGCTCCTGGAAGGGCGACTCGATCGCGTTCTCGGGAAACACGGACTGCTACCAGCCTCTCGAGGCGGTTTACGAGCTGACGCGCCGCTGCCTCGAGATCTGCCTGGAGTTCCGGAACCCCGTCGGCCTCATCACGAAGGGGGCGCTCGTCCGGCGCGACGTGGATCTGCTCGCCGCGCTCGCGCGCGAGGGGTCCGCCACGGTCCACCTCTCCATCTGCTTCGCGGACGACGAGATGTCTCGCGCGATCGAGCCGAACACCAGCCCTCCGTCGCAGCGCTTCGAAACGATCCGCATCCTCTCGGAGGCCGGAATCCGCACGGGCGTCGGAATCGCTCCGATCATCCCGGGCCTGAACGACGACCAGGTCGCGGAGATCCTGGCCCGCGCGCGCGCCGCCGGGGCGACCGAGGCTTTCCGCCAGCCGATCCGCCTCTCCGGCGCTACCCTCCCGGTGTTTCGAGAGCGGCTGGAGGCCGCGTACCCCGCCCGGGCGGCGAAGGTCTGGAACGCGATTCTCGAGATGCGCGGCGGCAAGTGGAACGAGACGGAGTTCGGCGCGAGGGGGCGCGGGCTCGGACCCCGGTGGGCTGCCGTCGAAGCGCTCTACCGCGCGGAGTGCCGCCGGCTCGGCTTCGACCGCGACGAGGAGCCGCCCCGCGCGTCCACGTTCCGGCGCCCGGAGGCCCAGGGAGCTCTTTTCTAATCCAGGTCGCCGATTCACGCGCCCTCTGAACCGCAAAGTTCTTGACTCGGCGAAGCCAGCTGGTCGAGAATCCGACGGTGGACATCCGCCGCGTCGAACCTCCCGAGCCGGCAGCCGAGATCGGCGGCCGGGCGATCGACAACCTCCGGTTCATCCGCGAGACGATGGAAAAGGCGATCGCTTTCACCGCGGTGCCGGGCAAAGGCGGTGTCGCGATGGGAGCGACCGCGCTCGTCGCCGCCGCCCTTTCGCTCTTCGCCCGGTCGGCGGACGAGTGGCTCGGAATCTGGCTGGTCGAAGCTTTCGTCGCCTTCTCGATCGGCGCGTGGGCCATGGCGCTCAAGGCACACCGTGCGGGCGCCACTCTCTTCTCGGGCCCGGCGCGCCGCTTCCTCCTGACCCTCTCTCCCCCTCTCTTCGCCGGAGCGGTGGTAACACTGGCGCTCGCCCGTGCGGGACAGACGGCGCTTCTCCCCGGCGTGTGGCTTCTCCTTTATGGAACCTCCGTCGTCACCGGCGGAGCGTTCGCCGTGAGGATCGTTCCCGCGATGGGCCTTCTCCTCATGCTCCTCGGCTGTCTCGCGCTGGTGTGCCCCGCCGCATGGGGCACGGCGTTCCTGGCCGCGGGGTTCGGAGGTCTTCAAATCGGTTTCGGGATCGCGATCGCGCGGAGGCACGGCGGCTGATGGCGCGCGCGCGTGCGGTTTCGACAGGAGCGTCCCGGACCAGAACGGCGCCGCGGCCGGCCGAGCGCGGCGACGCGCGGCCGCCGAAATCAATGGGGGCCGTCCCGGACCTCGACCGGATCATCCACGAGCGGCTCCGCCTGGCGATCGTGAGCGCGCTTGCGGCCGCGGAGAAGCTCTCATTTCGCGAGCTCAAGTCGATGCTGAACGCCAGCGACGGAAACCTCTCGGTGCACGCTCGCAAACTCGAGGACGCCGGGTACGTCGCCTGCCGCAAGGGCTTCGACGGCCGCGTCCCCAGGACGGAGTACCGCCTGACAGCGGAAGGCCGCCGCGCATTCGAGCGGTACCTAGACCACCTCGAATCCCTCGTTCGTAACGCTCGAAACCGCGGCTGATTTTTTTTGCATGAAGACTTTATGATGCAAAGTACTTGGCACGTCCTCTCGGTCGTCTCCACGATCCCGTGGATTCCGCCCGCCGAGTGGGCCACGGTTCCCCCGCACCCCGGCCTCACGGTCTTCGCGTTCGTCGCGGCGGTGGCCGGCTTCTTCGCCGCCGCCGGCGCCTTCGCGCTCTGTCTCGCCCTTGGGTGGCGCACGGCGGCGCGGCGGATCGCGCTGGCCGCGGCCACGGGGGCCTTCTTTTACCTGGCGATTCTCGTCGCAGCCGGCGCTGCGAGCCGCGAACGCACCCTGCCGCCCGGAGGGAAGAAGTACTTCTGCGAGATCGATTGCCACCTGGCTTATTCGGTCGTGGCGGGGGAACCGTCCGAGGCGATGCGCCCCTGCGGGCCCCCCGGAGGCGGACTCCGCGTCGTTCATGTCGAGACGTGGTTCGACCCGACGACCATCTCCAGCTTCCGGGGGAACGCTCCGCTCAGTCCTAACCCCCGCCGCGTCTACCTCCTCGACTCTCGGGGCCGCCGCTACGAGCCCGCGGCGGACGCCGGCGCCGGCTGCGTCGAAGCCTTTCGCGGCTCCACCCCCTTCACCCGACCTCTTCGGCCCGGCGAGTCGTATCGAACCGCGCTAGGTTTTCGCGTCCCGAGGGGCGCGGGTGCGCTCCGTTTGTGGCTCGGCGATCCGGAGCCCGGGATCGAGCAGTTCGTCCCGGGGCACGAGAACGGCGTCTTCCATCCGAGGGTGTATCTCGCGTTGCGGTGAGGCCGGGCCCTGGACCTGGATCGCGGCGAGAGCTTCCCGGGTTTGAAATTCGAGTTCCCATTTTTGGCGGGCGTCCACATTCCGGTTGTCTCGCGGCGGCTCCGCGGCAAGAATCACTCCGTGAAGTCGCCCGTCTTCCCCAACATGACCCCTCGCCGGTGGATCGAGTACACCGTCGCGATCCTCGCGGGCAACGCGGTGTATTTCCTCGTGCTCTTCCCGGGCCTGAGTCCGGAGCTCCAGCACCAGCCGCTGAAAGTCGACGCCGGACTCCTCCTCGACTTTCTCTGCTGCGTCGCGGTTTACGCCGTCATCCGTCTCGGATCCGCGCATGCAAGGCGGTGGAACTGACGTCGCTGGTGACGCTCCGGCTTTGCCGTCCGAATGACCGAGCCGCGAATGACGATACCGGCGATGGAAGGCGGCTCACCGCCGTCATCCAATGATCGGGACGATCACCGGGCGCAGGTCGAAGACCCTTCGGCACGCCCGTTTTGCGGCGATCGTGATCTCCGAGCGCAGCCACTCGAGGTCGGAACGCTCCTCCGGGGTGGCGCGCGCGAGGACGGCGCGCGCGGCACGGCCGACCTCGTCCGAGAGCTCTTTCTCGCCGACGACCACCCCGCGGGAGACGACCGTGACTTCGGGCGGCAACGCGCTTGCCGAGGCGAAGATCACCACGAACCCCTCTTCCGCAAGGTGCCTCCGGTCTTTCACGACGGCGGGATCGACCGTCTCCGTCCGCGAGTCGTAGTAGATCCGCCCGGAGGGAACCGCCGCCGGGTCCACGCGCGTGCCGTCGGCCGACAGCGTCAGGCGGTCGCCGTTGTCGAGGAGGAAAATGCTTTCCGCTGGAATCCCGCAGTCGCGCGCCGTGTCAGCCGTCGCGGCCAGCATCCGTCGCTCTCCGTGGATCGGAAGCACCGCCCGGGGACGCACCAGGGAGATCCAGTCCGCGATGTCGTCGCGGTGCGCATGACCCGAGACGTGCACCGGCGGGTTTGACTCGCGGACGACGCGCGCTCCCCTCCGGATCAGGTGGTCGGTCACACGGTTCACCGACCGCTCGTGTCCCGGAATCGTGCGCGCGGAGAACACGACGAGATCGCCCGGATCGAGCTTCAGGTCCGCGTGCTCGTCCAGCGCGAGGCGGTACAGCGCCGAGAATGGTTCCCCCTGGCTCCCCGACGTGACGCACAGCAGTCGCTCGCGCGGCTGCCGCGCGAGGTCTGCCGGAGCGACCCGCGTTCCCGCCGGAAGCGAAAGGCGCTGGAGCCGCTCGGCGATCTCCGCGACCGTCACCATGCTGCGCCCGAGCAGGCCGATGCGCCGCCTTCCGGCGAGTGCGATCTTCGCCGCCTGGCTGATCCTGGAAACGTGGCTCGAAAAGGTCGTCAGGATGATCCGCCCGGGAGCTCCGGCGAAAACGTGCGCGAGCCCCTCTCCCGCGACGCGCTCGGACAGCGCCCGGCCGCCGCGCTCCGCATTGGTCGAGTCGATCAGCGCGACGTCCACGCCGTCGCCGACCGCGGCGGCGATGCCTTCGCGATCCGTCCGCTCGCCGTCGGGCGGATCGGGATCGAGCTTGAAGTCGCCGGAATGCAGGAGCCGCCATCCTCCCGCCTCGACGAGGACGGCGGCGGAATCGGGCACCGAGTGGGACACCCGGAAGAAGCGGAACGCAAACGCACCGGCGCGCAGAGTTTCGCGCTCCGGCGCCTCGATCAGCCCCTTCCGGGAGAGCTCAGCCTCCTCGAGACGCCGCCTCGCGAGCGCGAGCGTAAACGGAAACCCGTAGACGGGCGCATCGCACCATTCGCGAAGAAGGGGCAGAGCGCCGATGTGGTCTTCGTGGCCGTGTGTCAGCAGCACAGCGTCGATCCGCTCGCCCGCGAGCGCGGACATGTCCGATGCGATCTTGTCGACTCCCGGAAACGTCTCGTCGGGAAACGAGACCCCCACGTCGATGAGGAGGCTCGAGCCCTCGCAGCGCAGCCAGAGGAGGTTGCGCCCGAACTCGCCGAGCCCTCCGAGCGCCACGATCTCGAAAGGCGCGGTCATGGCGAGGGAGCTTCCAGAGCATTCGCCGCGGGCGAGGCGGCGAGCGCGAGGTATTCTTCGAGGCCCAGAACCTCCGCTCTCGTGCGGAGGTCTTTCCCCATCGCGGCGAGCGCCGACTCCCACGGCCCGCGCCCTCCCGCCGACGACATCGCGTTTGCGAGCGTCTTGCGGCGCGATCGGAAAGCGAGCGAGGCGATCAGGATCGCGCGGGCCCGAAGCTCGGGAGGCAATGCCGGTTCCCGCGGGGTGAGCTCGAGCACGCTCGACATGACCTTCGGACGCGGACGAAAGGCGCCCGGAGGGAGATCGAAAAGGATTCGGGCCCGCGCGAAGGCAGCCGCTCGGACCGAGAGATACCCGTAGTGCTCGCTGCCGGGCCGCGCCGCGAACCGCAGCGCCACTTCCCTCTGCACCGTGGCGACAGAGCGCGCAATCGAGGCCGGCTCTTCCAGCGCCGCGACGAGAATGGGAGTGGCCACGTTGTAGGGCAGGTTCGCCACGAGAACCCCCGGTCCGGGCCAGCCCGCCTTTTCGAGCCACTCCGAGAAGCGATGGTCGAGGACGTCGCCCCCGAAAATCCGCACACGCCCGTCCTCCGCCAGCTCCGCCTCCAGCTCCGCCGTGCGGAGGGGATCGATCTCGATCGCGAGGAGGCGGCCGGCTCGGCCTATCAGCAGGCGCGTCAGCGCTCCTTCTCCGGGCCCGACCTCGACCGCCGTGTCCGACGGAGTCAGCCGCGCGGCGTCGACGATGCGTTCCGCCGTGCCGGAATGGACCAGGAAGTGCTGGCCCCAGCGCTTGCGGGCCGGAATCACCGGATTCTCAGCCGCCGGGTCAGCCCGAGCAGGACGACAGGCGGCACGGTGAAAGCGAGGCTCCGGCCGCAGAAGCGGCCGCCGCCTCCGCGACCGGGTGGAGGATCCTGCCGAAGTCTCCCAACGGAAACGGCTTGCCTGAGGAGACGCGGGCCCCGTTTCCGCGGGGCGGCCGGCCCGGGTGCCCGGACGCCCGTCCGAGCCGGGACGGAATGAGGCAGCACGCCCCGCGCTGCCGGGGCCGGGCGGGCCCGAGCCCGGCCCGGGGTTTCCGCGCGCCATTGCCTCGGGTCCGGCACGCCCGCGAGGGTATCAAATGGTAAACTGCTGCATCGACAGGAAGTTCCCTTGTCATCTGTCTACACACTCGACAACCGGCGCCTCGAGAACTTTCTCGAGAGGCACAAGGCTTACTACGCCTACTCCGGCGAGATAGAGATCGACCGCTTTCTGCGGGAAGTCCTTCAGAAAGCGAACGAATTCGTTCCCTCCGCCGCGGGATCCATTCTCTTAGACGACCCGAGCACGAAGAACAACGACGACCGGCTCGAAAACGACCTCGTTTTCATCGCCACTTTCGGAGCGGACGGGGACGGGCGGCTCGCCCGGCGGATCAACGCGCGAATCGGCATCGCCGGGCACGTCTACTCGACCGGCGCCGGCTACATGACGGAAGACGTGGTCGACGATCCCTACTACTACCCCACCTACGAGGCCCCGAGCTTCCAGGCCCGGTCCGTCCTCTGCGTCCCCATCCGGATCGAGGCGGCCGTCTGCGGCGTCCTCGAGCTGGTCAATCGGGTGGGCCCCAACGGATTCCGGGAGAAGGATCGCCGCCTGCTGGAAATTTTCGGCGACTACGCCTCGATCTCGATCCAGAACCTGCTCGATGCGAGGCGGGCTTTCGAGGTCGCCAAGCGAGACGGCCTCACGGGCCTCTACAACGAGAGGTACCTCCATCTGCGGTTGACCCAGGAGCTCTCCCGGATTTCGCGCGATGGCGGCGACCTGTGCATCATCTTCCTCGACCTCGATAACTTGAAGTCCGTCAACGACAAGCACGGGCATCTCGCGGGCAGCCAGGTCCTTCGGGAGGTCGGGTACGTGCTCAAACGGACCGTGACCGACCAGAGGGCGACCCTGACGCGCTACGGAGGCGACGAGTTCGTCCTGATCCTTCCGGGCCACCCGCTCGAGGGAGGTATGGAGATTGCCGAGCGCATTCGCGAGGCGATCCGATCGGCGACGTTTCTCTCGAGGCCATACGGATTCAACAGCCCGGCCTTAAACCTCCAGGAGACGATCACGGCGTCCCTCGGGATCTCGTCCGTCCGCACCCACGCAACGGTTCCGGCGGCGGTCGAACAGCAGAAAAACGAGCTGTTGCGCGCGGCGGACCAGGCCCTCTACCAGGCCAAGGAAGGCGGCAAAGACCGGAGCGCCGCGGCCCGGCCGACGGAGATGCGCGTCGGGGGCTGACCTTCTCGGAGAGGGGCCCCAAAACCCTTCCGGAAAACGGTCCGGATGCAGGCAGCGCCGCGCCCGGGACAGAGGGGTCGCGCCGCCAATGAGCGTGTTATCTTGTTTTTTCAGCACTTTGCGGGCACTTTCGAATTTCTGAGGACCCCATGACCCCCACTTCGCAGACACGAACAGATCTCTCTCCCAAAGACGTGCTCGATGCTCTCTCGAAGCACATTCTGGTCGATGGCTACCACGTGGTCATGGATCTGGAAAAGAGCCGAGGGTCGTATCTCTTTGACGCCCGAAGCGGGCGCCCGCTGCTCGACTTCTTCACGAACTTCGCGACGTTCCCGATCGGCTACAACCATCCGAAGATGGACGATCCCGAGTTCCGGGAAAAACTGCTTCACGCGGCGCGAACCAAGCCCGCCAACAGCGACATCTACACGAGCCCGTACGCGGACTTCGTCGATTCCTTCTCGAGACGCGCGGTGCCTGCCACCCATGCGGACCACCTCTTCTTCGTCGAAGGGGGCGCGATGGCGGTCGAGAACACGTTGAAGACGGCGTTCGACTGGAAAGTCCGGAAGAACCTGGCCCGCGGAGCCTCCCCGAAGGGCAGCCAGATCCTCCACTTCAAGAACGCCTTTCATGGCCGGTCCGGCTACACGCTCTCTCTGACGAACACGGCCGATCCCCGGAAGACCCAGCACTTCCCCATGTTCCAGTGGCCCCGGCTCTCCTGTCCGGCGCTGCGTTTTCCCATCACGCCCGAGATCACGGAGGAGGTGTCTCGCGCGGAGGAGGCCGTCGAGCAGGAAATCCGCGCCGCGTGCGAGGCGAACCGGGACGACATCGCCGCGTTGATCCTGGAGCCGATCCAGGGAGAGGGCGGCGACAACCACTTCCGGCCCGAGTTCTTCCGCCGCCTCCGGTCTCTCGCCGACGAGCTCGAGTTCCTCCTCATCTTCGACGAGGTCCAGACGGGAGTGGGATTGACCGGCTCCATGTGGTGCTGGCAGCAGATGGGCGTCGAGCCCGATCTCTTCTGCTTCGGAAAAAAGACTCAGGTCTGCGGCTTTGCGTCGAATCACCGCATCGACGACGTGGACAACGTTTTCAAGATCTCCTCCCGGATCAACTCGACCTGGGGCGGGAACCTCGTCGACATGGTCCGGTGCGAAAAATATCTGGAGATCATCGACGAGGAAAATCTGGTCGAGAATGCGCGCGTCGTCGGTGAGTATTTCCTCGGGCGGCTCTCGGAAATGGTGGAAGAGTTCCCGGGCACGGTCTCGAACGTCCGCGGTCGGGGGCTCTTTCTGGCCTTCGACCTTCCCGACAAGACGACGCGTGACAGGACTCTGGCCTCCTGTCTCGAGCACGGCCTGATCGGGCTGGCATCGGGCTCGTCGGCGATCCGCTTCCGGCCCTCCCTGGCCCTCTCCCGCGACGAGGCGGACGAAGGCGTGCGCAAGCTTCGTCGGGCGCTCAGGTAACGTCGCCTTCGCTCACTGCGGGAGCTGCCTTCGCCGTGCGCGGCGAAGGCA
>JBDUBI010000218.1:0-29044 GCA_040004225.1 Acidobacteriota bacterium | reverse complement strand
CCAGCCCACCAGCCAGGTCATCGCCCCGGCGACCGCCACGTCGAGCGCGTCGTTGGCCGGGGAGGCCGCGCCCGGGGCGAAGAGCGGAAAGATTCCGATCTGGAGGGCGTCGGCCGCCATCGCCAGCAGGCGCGCCGTACGAACCCTTCCCTGTCCCGTAAACTCGATCGGAATCTTCACGAAAGTCCCTCCGCTCCCATCACCCTGACAGGCTCAAGCGAGAACCGGGCCATTCTCTGGCTCCTTTTCCTGCCGGTATTCTTGCGGCATGCCTTCGGGAAGAGACTGGCTCGATCTCGTCCGCTCCACCTTCCACTCGGTCGGCCGGAAGGACCTTTCCGGGCTGTACGGGCGCGAGTGGCAGCGCGCCCGCGCCAAGCTGACGGCCGATCACGCCGAAGAGCTCGGGCGCCCCGGCAACCGGATCCGGCGTTACTTCCGAACCACCAACGCCGTAATGTTCGGGCTCTCCCGGCGCCTCGCCCCCGCTCGGCGGGTCCTCTTCGCGGCGGCGCTGCTCTGCCTGCTGTTTTCTTTCCAGGGGCCTTCATTTTTCCGCTCGACGGAGAAGCGCGGCCACCTCGTCCGCACGACGGAGTACCACTTCTATTTCGACAACGGCTGGCTGTTCCTCGCCCTCATCGTGGTCGTGCTCCTTCTGGCGATGGAGCTGGTCGACAAGATCAACTTCCGCGACGAGCTCGAGCTCGCTCGGGATCTCCAGGCGAGCCTGATCCCGCGAGTCATGCCGACGGTGCCCGGATGGGAGCTCGGCGCGCACAACGAGATCGCCAATACGGTCGGCGGAGACATCTACGATTTCGTTCCGCTGGAGGACGGGCGGCTCGCCGTTCTTTTCGGCGACGCCTCCGGGCACGGTATGGCGGCCGGACTCGTGATGGCGGTGGCGCACGCCTCGTTCCGCACGCAGCTCGAGATGGATCCCGCTCCGGAGGCAATGTTTGCGACGTTGAACCGGATCCTGTGCCGCACGGGCGGTCCCCGGGCGTTTTTCTCCTGCGTCTACCTGCTGCTCGCTCCGGACGGGACGTTCCAGGGCACGGTCGCGGGGCATCCTCCCGTGCTAAAGCTCTCCGCCGCCGGAGGGGTGCTGGGTCGGATCGGGAAGGGCGCGTACCCTCTCGGAATCCGTACGCCTCTGACGTGGGAGGTCGAGTCCGGCGCCCTTGAAACCCGCGAACGTCTGCTCCTCTATTCCGACGGGGTTTCCGAGGGACGCGATGCGGCGGGAGTCGAGTTCGGCGAAGAGAGGGTCATCCCCATCGCGCGAACCGGAGCGGGTCTCTATCCGTCCGACCTCGTCTTTGCGCTCGCCCGGGAGCTTCGGGTCTTCCGGGGGGACGAAGCGCCGGAAGATGACGTTTCGATCGCGGTCCTCGCGCGTCTCTGACCGCCCGGATCAGGCGGGCGGGCGCGGGACGGCGGGGCCCGCAGCGGCAGCCGCAGCGGTCGTGCGCCGCCGAGAGCCGCGGGCGGCCAGAATCCCGACAGCGAGGCCGAGAAGGGCGCCGACGCTCGTCCCGATCAGCTGTCCCTTGATGAGCCGCGTCGTCGTGTACCGGATCACCTGCGGGATGTTGACGAGCGCCTGGACCTGGCCGTTCTGAGGCTGCGAAAGAAACCCCGACTCGTTGTACCAGCTGAGGGTCGGGGGGACGATGAGCGAAGCGGCAACCGCCCCGACCAGTCCTCCGAGCAGAATGAATATCAAGATTGTCTTCATGGAGAGATCCTAGCCCTTCCTTTTCCCGCGCGCCCTCGAACCGCCGACTCGGACGAGAGAGCAAGACCCGGGCCGCAGGCACGGGGAACCTGCCGCCCGATCTCGGCCCACGCGCGTCGCTTGAATTACTTCTCCTTCTTCTCCGTGTTTTCGGCGGGTTTGGCCATCATCGCCTTCCAGTCCGTCGGACCCTCCGCGAACCGGTGATGCAGCATGTTCAGGAGCTCGGCGTTCCCCTTCCCCAGGTACTCGAACGCCTTGTCCCACTCTTCCCCATCCTTCCAGCCGATCTGAGCGAGACGCACCCGCGTCTGCTTCTCGCTCACGGGCTCGAAGCGGAAGACGGCGATCGTTCGATCCCGGCGCACGGTCGGAAACCATTCCGGCGCCATGGCGTGCACCGACAGCATTTCCATCGGAAGCCAGCTCAGAATCGTTCCTCCCGCCGGAGCGCCGGGGCCGAAGGAGACTTCCCATTCCCCGCCGAGCTCCATGCGGACTTTCGCGCTCGGCGCAAGCCAGGTCACGAGACCCTCGGGCGTCGTGAAGGCGGTCCAGACCTGTTCGATCGTCGCCGGGACGACGACTTCCAGGTCCAGCCGCCTGGGGGGGGTGCGCGTCTCGATGACCTTCACCGCACCCCGGGTGAAAGTCGTCGAGGGCGGAGGGGCCGCCGCGGCCGCGCCGGCCGGAGATGCGGCGGCGAGGAGCAGCGAAAAAATCGACGCCTGGAATGCGATGCGGAAAGGCTCCATTGTCAGGTTCTCCTTTTCCTGGCCGGTTTGATCGTCCGGGACGATTTCGCCCTGGATTCCTGAAGACGTTCGAAGTAGTCGCGGAGCTGCCGGACGGCGGCGTCGAAGGGAGCGAGGCTCTTGCGCGCCCGCGCCTGCATGATCCCGCCTTCCATCACGACGAGAACGAACTCCGCCAGCGCGTCGAGATCGGTGTGTTCCGGGAACCGCCCGGCGCCCTGACGAAGCCATCCGGAGACGGCCGCGGCCCAGTTCTCGAAGTTCTTTTCGACTTTCCGGCGCAGGTCCGGATACGCGTCGCCGAGCTCCAGGGCGAGATTCCCGATCGGGCATCCCAGCGTGCAGGAAGTCATTTCGAGACCCATGCGGTAGACGCCGAGCAAGGCGAAGACCCGTTCGACCGGATCCGCGGCGACGGCCTCGGCGCGGGAAAGCATGTCGGGCTTCAGGCGGTCCACGTAACGGTCGAGAACCGCCCCCAGAAGGTCTTCCTTGCTGGCGAAAAAATAGTAGAGGCTGCCGCTGTGCACGCCCGCCTCTCGGAGAATCGTGCTGACCCCGGTCGCGCCATATCCCTGCTCGTGGAAGAGCCGTGCGGCGGTCTCGATCAGGCGTTCTCGCGTGGCAGTTTCAGTCATTGGTTGAACGTTCAATCAACTCTCTTTCAAGCTATGGCGCGTGTCAAGGGAAAAAGAGAAGGGAGGAAAGGGGGGGCGCTGAGCGGGGGGCTGAGCGCTGGGCGCTGAAGTTTACGGGCCTCGACCGGGCGCGAGAGGCCTCGAGCGCCGTCGGAGGACGCGACGCTCTTCGAGTCGTGGTTGCCGGTGCCGGGCGGGAAATCCCGTCACGGTTGCCGGAATAGCCGTCCTCCGCAGCTCCGTCCTGAATCAGAAGGGCCACCGTCGCGCACGGAGGCTCCCCTCGATCGTGCGGCCCCCGGCCTTCCGAAGAGCCAGAAACCGGAGAGCGCCTCCGGGGGAACAGTCTTCGTCCGAGCCTCTCCCGCCGGCGCTCCCGCAGGAGCCGAAGCGCGGGGAGCGCAGCCGCTCGCCGCGACCGTCATCGCGAGGAGGATTCCTGGAAGCGAGAGAAGTCTTCGATTTCCCACCATCCCACCCACAGATTGAGCCAGGGTCTCTGGTGAGGACGCGAACTCCCCCGCCAGATGACGCCTCCCCCCCCCGGCTGCGCAGAGACGCCGGCATTCGGAGTCGGGCGCGCGCGCCGCACCCGGCCGAGTCTGCGCAGGAGGAAGCGACGTGGCGGAGAGTCGGTAATCCCGATTGCTTCCCCCGCAGGCGCATAAAATCCCCCCGTGACCTACTCCCGCCGGGGCCTCTTCGGAATCTTCGGGAAAGCCGCCGGGGCCGCGGCCGCCGCAGTGCGATTCGAGCCGCCCGCGCCCTCGCAGGTTCCCGTGCCGGCGCCGCGGCCACCGGCCGTTCGCCCGGAGATCCCCGCCCCCGAATCGGACTCCGAGAAAGGGACTCGGGAATCGGCGCTCGAGCTGCTCGAAGGCACCGGCCCCGAGTACGGAGGCGGACTGTCCAACCACGGGCCGATGGCGGCCGAGGCCCTGGTCGTCCTCGGCCGGGGCGACGCCGTGGTCCCGTGGCTCGAGCGCTATCGCCGCGGCCTGGACGCGCGTCCGGCGGAACTCCGCCCGATCGGGGCGGCGGACTGGCCGGAGGCGCTCGGCGCGTACGGCCGGGCCGGAGACTGGAGCGCCTTCTTCCGCACGCGGCTGCTGGAAGAACCGTGGGAAAACGTGATGGCCACGTGGTGCGGGCGGCTCGCGCCCGGAGTTTCAGCCGCGGCCTTTCACGGGGTGATCCGGACCGCGTACGGGGCGCGCAGCATGAGACGTGGGGAGTCAGCCGCGCGGCGGCGGGAGCTCGCCGAAGGGCTCGCCTACTGGGCGGCCCGCTACCGGAGACTCCCCGAGACCGCCACGCACAAGCACGTCTCGACGTCGCGCGCTCCGTCGGACGTCCTGAACACCCTCGAATCCCTGCCCGAGACCCATCGCGGCGAAGGGTTCATCGACGAAAGGCTTCGATCGCTCGATGACCTTCCTTCCTTCGGACGGATCGCCGATCTCGTGGACACGTCCGGCGACCCGTCCCTCTTCCTCACGGAGGTGACGGAGGCGTTCTCCGAGGCGTGCGTCGCGCACGCGACTCCCGCGAGCGCCGTCGCCTGGGTCCATACGATCACCGGTCCGAGCGCCGTGCGGTGGCTGCTCCCCCACGTCGATGCTGCCACGGGCCGCTCGCTCGCCCGTTACGCGTGGCAGGGCGCGGCCGGGATCTATGCCGCGTTCTCGCTGCCCGTTCCGAGGCTCGACCGGCCGGCCCCGCCGGGCGCCTCCGACCTCGTCGATCGCGCGGTGGCCACGGGCGACGAACACGCCTTCAAGCTCGTCGAAGCCTGCCTGCGGGAGCACGCGATCGCCCCCCGCCCGGCGTATCTGGCCGCCGCCCGCGAGATGGTCGAGCGGCTGAGCCCCGGCTGATCCGGCGCCCGGGTCGTTACGTCCGACCGGTCTCCCGCTCTCCCGCGCCGTAGGCCGTCAGCGCCCACACGACGACGATGAACGCTCCCATGATCATGTAGAAGCGCCGGGCCGGGGAACCGGGCGCGTAGCCGGCGATCGTCGGGAGGATCAGGAGGAAGATTCCGACGACGAGCTCGACGATCCCGTGGACGACGAACGGAATCTGCTTCCAGTACCCCATCGGAAAGCGTGTCAGAAGCGTCATCAGGAGATGCACCAGGGCGAGCCCGTAGGAAATTGCGGCGGGCGACCCTCCCAGACCGAAGAGGGCGGGGCCGAGCGCGAAAGCCGCCACCGTGGCGAAATCCAGTACGCCGTGAATCCGGGGGTTCAAGATGCGCATGGGGCGTCCCTCCGTGGCCACAGTCTAGGCCAGTCTCCGTCGGCCTCGGAGTTGCCGCGGCTCATCGGCGCAATGAGGACATGAAATCGACGACCTTCAGGACCGACTTTTTGCCGCTGCAAAGGATCGCGACGGGGCGTGGCGACGTCGTCGCCCGGAAGCGTTCGCCGGCTCGCTCTAGAATCCGGGGGATGAAGAACGAGACCGAGGTCCTCGAGCGGATCCGCCGCGCTCTCGACGGGACCGCCGACCGGTCCGAAAAATTCACGCGCGTCGCAGACGCGCTGCGCGAGGCCGGCGGCTATCACTGGGTCGGCCTCTACGAAGCCGGCGAGAGGGAGATCGCGCTCATGGCCTGGAGCGGAGAGGGGCCGCCCGCGCATCCTCGGTTCTCCATTTCGCAGGGCCTCTGCGGGGAGGCGGCCAGGACCCGGCAGACCGTCGTCGTGGGAGACGTGAGGAAGGACGCGCGTTACGTCGAGGCCTTTTCCGCCACGCGGTCCGAAATCGTCGTTCCGGTGATCGATGCGGGGACGGGCCGAACGCGCGTCGTCATCAACGTCGAGAGCGATCGCGCGGACGCGTTTGGGGAAGAGGACCGAGTTCTCCTGGAGCGCGCCGCCTCGGCGATGTCCAGCGCGGTCTCCGCTTCGCCGGGCTGAGTTCGCTCAGCCGTTTTCTCCCTCTCCCCGCGTGTCGCGGGAGAGGGAAGAGCGGCAGCCCTCATCCGTGCGATCCCGTCGAGCGACCTCGTGCCGCCCTATAATCCCGGCCCTTCAGGAGGACTCCGCACATGCGTTTTCTCTCCGCGGCCATCGCCGCCGCCCTTCTGCTGTCCTCCGGGTCCGCCCGCGCGCTCACTCTCGACGAGGTGCTCGCCCGCCACCTCGCGGCCCATGGCGGCGCGGATCGAATGCAGGCGGTGCGGTCCCTTCGCCTGACGGGGAGAGTCGTCCTGGGTTCCGGGAACGGGCAGCTCGAGGCCGGATGGGCGCAAGTCCAGAAGCGACCCGCCATGATCCGCACCGAGACCACACTTCAGGGGCTCACCGCGGTCGAGGCCTACGACGGAAAAGAGAGCTGGAGCCTCGACCCGTTCGAGGGACGGCGCGACGCGCAGCGCAATTCCGCCGACGAGGCGAAGGAGATGGCGCAGGACGCGGACATCGACGGCCCGCTCGTCGGTTGGCGCGAAAAGGGCCACCGCGTCGAATACCTCGGGACCGAGGACGTGGACGGCACGCCCGCGCACAAGCTCCGGGTCACGTTGAAGGACGGCGACCTGAAGGAGGTCTACCTCGACCCCGACTATTTCCTGGAGATCCGCGTCGTCTCGACCATTCACGTCCGCGGGGCCGAAAAAGTCAGCGAGACCGATCTCGGAAGTTATGAACGGGTGGACGGGCTGTGGGTGCCCTTCTCGATCGAGTCCGGCAGAAAGGGCGCCCCGCGTTCCGCCCGCGTCACGATCGAACGCGCGGAGAGCAACGTGGACGCTCTCGACGCGCTCTTCCGTTTCCCCGCGGCCGGTACGGCGATCAGCCGCTCGGTTCTCCCGGGACCGGCCTCGCGCGCGGCGTCGCCGGCCGGAGCGAATCCTCCGCCTCCCGCCGCCGCGGGACGGCCCGTGTTCGATTCCGGCGTCGTCTCGGGCCTCGGCATCAGAAACATCGGGTCGGCCACGATGAGCGGCCGCGTCTCCGCGGTCGCCGCGCGAACGGAGGGCGGAAAGACGACCGTCTTCGTCGGCGCGGCAAGCGGCGGCGTCTGGAAGTCTCCCGACGGGGGCACGACGTTCAAACCCGTGTTCGACAAGGCAACGGTCCAGTCGATCGGCGCAATCGCGATCGATCCCACCGTTCCGACCACCGTGTGGGTCGGCAGTGGCGAGTCCTGGATGCGCAACTCGGTGTCAATCGGAGACGGGATCTACAAGTCGACGGACGGGGGCGAGACGTGGGCGAACATGGGCCTGCGGGAGTCGGAGCACATCGCCCGGATCGTCGTGCACCCGAAGAACGGCGATGTCGTGTACGCGTGCGTTCCGGGGCGGCTCTGGAGCGACGGCGCAGACCGCGGCCTCTATCGCACGGGCGACGGAGGCCGAACGTGGTCGCTCGTCCTCAAGGGCTCGAATCTTTCAACCGGCTGCTCGGGCGTCACTCTCGACGCGAAGAATCCGGACGTCGTGTTCGCCGGCCTGTGGGACTTTCGCCGCAAGGGCTGGACTTTCCGTTCCGGAGGCGACGGTCCGGCGGCCGCGAGCGGAAGCGGGCTCTTCCGTTCGTCCGACGGCGGGAGGACGTGGACCGAGCTGACGGACGACAAGGGCAACGCGGGACTCCCCGGCAAACCCTGGGGCCGCGTCGAGGTGACGGCGGCCCCGTCGGATCCGCGGGTCGTCTACGCGCTCATCGAGTCCGAGCACTCCGCCCTCTACCGGTCCGGCGACGGCGGAAAGACGTGGGAGCGGCGCGATGACAGCCAGTCCATGATCTGGCGGCCGTTTTACTTCGCGCGGCTGGTCGTCGATCCCACCAATCCGGACCGCGTCTTCAAGCCGGCCGGCAATTTGACCGTCAGCGAAGACGGAGGCCGCAGCTTCTCCGGCAGCGGAGGGCGAGGCTCTCATGGAGACTGGCACGACGTCTGGATCGATCCAGTCCATCCGAAGTCGGTGATCGCGGGAGACGACGGGGGGCTCTGGACGTCCCAGGATGGCGGAAACCGCTGGGTCAAATCGCAGAATCTCCCGATCTCCCAGTTTTACCACGTGAGCGTCGACGCCCGGGACCCGTACCAGGTGTACGGGGGGCTGCAGGACAACAGCTCGTGGGTGGGCGATTCTTCGTATCCCGGGGGAATCACCAACGCGCGCTGGGAGAACCTCTATGGCGGCGACGGGTTCTGGACGCTTCCGGACCCGACCGACCAGGACGCCGTGTACGCCGAGTCTCAGGGCGGGTACATCTCGCGCGTCGACCGCCGGTCGGGTGCCGCGCGCGACATCCAGCCCAAGGCGGGATACAGGGAAAAGCTGCGATACAACTGGAACACCCCCATATACGTGAGCCCGACGGCGAAAGGGACCCTCTACATCGGCGCGCAGTTTCTCTTCCGTTCGCGAGACCGCGGCGACACATGGGAGCGGATCTCCCCGGACCTGACCTCGAACGACCCGGAGAAACAGAAGCAGGAGCAGTCGGGCGGAGTCACCGTCGACAACTCCTCGGCCGAGATGCACACGACGATCTATTCGGTCTCCGAGTCTCCGCTGGATTCCAGGGTCCTGTGGGCGGGCACGGACGATGGAAACCTGCAACTTTCGAAGGATGCCGGAAAAACCTGGAACAACATGGCCCCCAACGTTACGGGCGTGCCGAAGGCGTCCTGGGTGAGCTGGGTCGAAGCGAGCCGATTCCACGCGGGCACGGCGTACGTCGCTTTCGACCGCCACACGTTCGGGGACATGGCTCCCTGGGTCTACCGCACAGCGGACTTCGGAAAGACGTGGAAGCGAATCGTCGGGCCCGACCAGGGCGTGCGGGGATACGCGCACGTGATCCGCGAAGACGCCGTCAAAGCGGAGCTTCTTTTTCTGGGGACCGAGTTCGGACTCTGGATCTCCCCGGACAGCGGGACGTCATGGGCGGAGTTTCGCGGCAGCGATTTTCCGGCGGTGGCGGTGCGGGATCTCCAGATTCAGGGCCGCGATCACGACCTCGTTCTCGCAACCCACGGGCGGGGGATCTGGATCGTCGACGACCTGACACCGCTCCGGGATCTCTCGACGGAGATCATGGGGCGCGATGCGGCCTTCCTCCCCGGGCGGCCGGTCCAGCAGCGGATGCCCGCCAGCGGCGGATGGCCGGAAGGCGACGCGACGTTCGTCGGCCAGAACCCGGCCGGCGGCGCGATCGTGACGTACTACCTGAAGACGCGGCACCTCTTCGGCCCCATCCGGCTCGAGATCCTCGATTCCTCGGGCAAGGTCGTCGATACGATCTCGGCCACAAAACGCCGGGGATTGAACCGCGTCGCCTGGGGCATGCGGGTCCGGCCGCCCCGGGTTCCCCGCGCCGCGCAACTCGCCAACAGCGCGTCTCAGGGACCGCGGGTGCCGCCCGGCACCTACACGGTCCGGCTGACCCGCGGAGACGCCTCCATAGACGCGAAGCTCGAGATCGGCGTCGACCGACGTGCTCCTTACGGGCCGGTGGAGCGTCGCGAGCAATTCGCCGCGGTGATGAAGGCGCACGCGCTGTTCAACGACATGAGCGCGCTCGTCGACCGGATCGAAGCGGCGCGGCGGGCGGCTGCCGACCGCGCGACGACGGTCCCGGAATCCGACCCCGCCGGCGCGAGGCTGCGCCTGGAGGTGCGCGCGCTCGACGAGGTGAAGCGGAAGATCGTCGCAACCCGGGAGGGCGGAGCGATCACCGGCGAAGAGCGAATTCGAGAGAACCTCGACACCGTGTACGGCGCGTTGAATGGCTGGGAGGGTAAACCGGCGCGATACCAGGTGGAGCGCGTCGAGGCCCTGAGGCGCGAGTTGAACGACGTCGCCGCGGAATTCGAGGCGCTCACGGCGCGCGGGGGCAAGCCCCTGGGGATCTCCGGAGTCGGGAGCCAGGCACCCCGAGAGAGTCGGCAGTAGCCGGCGGGGCTCCAGTCGCGGGCAAACACACGACCCGGCGGCCATCGGGCACCGACCGGGTCGGGAAGGGCCCTGCCGCCCGTTCGCCGTTCGCCGTTCGCCGTTTGCCGATCCGTCAGCCGCCGGGCGCCCGACGTTCCATCGATCGCTTGATCACTCTCGCGCGCCGCACGTCGCGATAGACGACGCCCGCCTTCATCACGAAGACCACCCGCGACATCGCGGTGATGTCTCGCTCGGGATCGCCGGCGACGGCGATCAGGTCGGCCTGGAGACCGGGCACGAGAGAGCCCACCTCGCCCTCGAGAGACAGGGCGCGCGCGGCGGCGGACGTGGCGGAGACGATCACTTCGCGGGGAGCCTGGCCCGCGCCCGCCCGGCAGATCATTTCTTCCGCGTTGCGGCCATGCGCGCCGGCGACCGCGTCGGTCCCGAAAACGATCATTAGCCCGGGCGTGGCGAGCGCCTGCCGGAAAACCTCTGCGGCCGTCGGAAGGGCCCGTTCCATCGCGGCGAATCCCTCCTCCGTGTAGTTGCCGATCCCGAGGAACCGTGGTTTGTTGTCGAGATAGTTGCGAAACACGAGGCAGACCTGAGGATCCAGGTACGTGCCCTTCGACGCCAGCGTTTGGAGCGCCTCGCGCGTCGCGAAGACGCCGTGCTCGACCTGTGTGCACCCGGCGAGTGCGGCAGCGCGCATGCTTTCGGGGCTGTGCGCGTGAACGAGAGTGCGCAGCCCGACCTGCCGCGCCTCTCCGCAGGCTGCCTCGAGCTGTTCCTGCGAGAACGTCTGCTTCCCACCCTCGCGGATGCTTTTCGAGGCGAAAATCTTGATCACGTCCGCGCCTTCGGCCTTGCGGTCGCGAACGGTATGGCGGAGGGCGGCGGGGCTCGCGGTCGCGTCGGAGAGAGGCTCGAGCGACGTCAGAATCCGAGGTCCGGGAAGCCCGCGTTTCTCGACAGCATCGCGCAGGTCCTTCTCGGATGGAGAGCCGACGCTCTGCACCGTGGTGAAGCCTGCCTGAAGCGTGCTCCACAGGTTCGCCGCCTGAGCGAGCGCGGTCTGCGCCCCCGTATCGGGATCTTTTTCGGTATGGAGCCGGCCCCCGGCATTGAGTGTCCAGGCAAGGTGCACGTGCGTGTCGATGAGCCCCGGCAGCACCGTCGTCCCCGCCAGGTCGTAATCGGCGCGCACGGCGGCTCCGATCTCGGGCTCGATCGAGAGGATCTTTCCGCCGGACACCTTCAGAAGAACCGGGAGATCGATCCGTCCGCCGCGGCCGTCCAGGAGCGCGTTTGCCCGAATGGTGAAGGGGGCGCTTTGCGCCAGAAGCGTGGCGGAGACGCTCAGGAGAAAAGCCAGGCAGGCCGCGCGGATCAGGCAGACAAATCTCATCGCGGCAGTCTAGCGTTGCGCCCGCGCTCCGGAGGGGCTGACCCCTGACGCCGCCCGTCTCCGATGTCGCCTGATCACCACCCGGCAAATCGCCTCGCCTGCCCGCGGCCCCCTCCCCGGAGCCTCTTCCCGAGCGCGGGGCGAGGGGGCAGAGCTGCGCTTCAGCCTCGATGGGGGCTAAGCGGGAGCGAACGCCGTGAGCGCAAGCGATGGACTCCCCCTCACCCCAACCCTCTCCCCGAGCCCGGGGCGAGGGGGCAGAGCTGCGCTTCCACCACGATGGTGGCTACGCTCGCAGCGGGAGGAGTCTCCTGACCGAAGGGAAGGAGGAGCCTCCCGCTGCGGGAGCGTGAGCGAACGCAGTGAGCGGAAGCGACGTGTAATCCCCCCCGCCCCTCCGCTCGTCTCAACCATTGCACTGGAAGGTGCGGCACAGCGAAAAAGGAGTTTTCCATGAAACGGATCGTCTCGGTTCTCGGCCTTTCGGTCCTGGCCATTCTCGCTTCCCGCGCTTCGAGTCCGGCGCAACAGGGCCGTCAGTTCGACCGGTCGCACATGCAGGGCCCGGGGTTCGCACTGGGGCGGTTGCGACACTGCCTGTCCCTTCTGGATCTGACGGCGGACCAGAACACCGCGATCGAAGGAATCCTGTCGGCGGCCCGGCCCACGATTCAGGGCGACTTCGAGTCGCTCAAGACGGCGCGGCAGAAGGTCCATTCCGATCTCGCCGCCGGCGCCGATCCCTGCGCGATAGGCGCGGACGTCGTGGCTCAGCATGCGGATGCGAACAAGCTGCACGCCGACGTCGCAGCGGTGCGGGGCCAGATGCTCGCCAGGCTCACTCCGGATCAGCAGAGCCGAGTGCAGGGATGCTTCCAGGAGCGTCAGCACCCGCATTGAGGCTGTTCGACTCGCGGCCACGTCCGGGGAGGAAGCGCGACTGTTTCCTCTCCGGACTTTTCGTTTATCGCAGCGCGACAGGCAACGATCGCAGGCCGCGCAGCTCGAGGCCTCCGCACCGGCTCAACGTCTCGGGAGGATCGCGAGTCGCGACGTCGGCGCGCCTTGCGTCGCTTTGATCCGCCCGGCCGTCTGGCCGTTCTCGAGCCGGACGAGGGAAACGGGCTCGGTCTCGCGGAGACGGGTGGAAAAGGGGTACGGGTCGCCTCGAAGGGGGCACCGAACTGATTTTCATGGGAAAGGGTCCCTTTCACGGACTCGGGTCTCCTTCGGTCTCACCATCCGCGATACCAGGCGGCCTCCCCTGTGATTCACTGGTCGCGTGACGAAGGACCTGACGGACTTCGAGCGGCAGCACGAGGCAATCCGCGCGGAATTCACCCGCCAGGCCGCGAGCTGGGGCCGGGACTCGATCTCCGACGACCTCAGGTGGGCCGTCGACCGGCTCGGCCTGGAGCGCGACGACGACGTGCTGGACGTCGCCGCCGGAACGGGGCTTCTCAGCCGGGCCATGGCGCCGCGGGTCCGTTCCGTCGTGGCGCTCGACCTGACGCCCGAGATGATGGCCGAGGGACGCCGCGCTGCCGACCGCGAGAAGCTCACCAACGTGCGCTTCGAGAAGGGCGCGGCGGAGGACCTGCCTTACGACCCGAGCTCTTTCGACATGGTCGTCACACGGTTCTCGATTCACCACTTCCAGAACCCCGCGGCGGTGCTTCTCGAGATGGCCCGCGTGTGCCGGACGGGTGGCCGCGTGGCGGTGATCGACATCGTGGCCCCGGAAGACACCGAGCTCGCCGCGAACTACAACCATCTGGAGAAACTCCGGGACCCATCTCACACGCGGGCGCTCTCCGCCGGGGAGCTCGACCGGCTGGTCCAGGACAGCGGGATCCGGATCAGCGGGAAATTCCTTCGCGACGTTCCCAACGCGCTGGAGGAGTGGCTCGACCGGACGGGAACCGCGCCTCCCGCTCGCGAGCAGATCCTGGGGGACCTGCACGCGGAATTGGATGACGGTTCCCCGACCGGGATGCGTCCGTTCCTGCAGGGCGAGCGGCTGATGTTCCTTCACACCTGGAGCGTCGTCGTCGGAGTCCGAAGGCGCGACGCGGGAGAGGCCAGGCGCTAATCCGTCGCTTCACCGTCGCTTCACCGTCGCTTCCGCTCGCTTCGCTCGCTCACGCTCCCACCCCGAGAGGCTCCTCCCTCCCTTCGGTCGGGAGACTCCTCTCGGGGTGAGCTTCGCCACCACTGTGGGGGTACGCCATCTGCCTCCAAGCAGAATTGGAGCGGGAAGTTCGGAGGCCTGTTGCGGTCGTCTTCGATAAGCCGATCTGATAAGAAGGGCGAGGTCAGCGGACCATCGAGCGGAGGCGTTCGATGGATTCCTCCGCTTCTCGAACGAGTCGCAGGACGATCTCGGCCGCGGGCTCCAAGGAGTCGATCAGACCTGCTTCCTGGCCGATGAAGAGCGCCGCGCCGGACGCATCTCCTTCCTGGAACGCCCGCACCATGGCCGGACCGGCTTCCGACCGGCGCGCCCGGAGCTCCCCTTCCCGACCCGCCCACGATTCGACGAACCGGTTGCGCACGACGCGGGACCACGCACCCGGCCAGACCCGCCCTCGCGCGATGTCGGGGATCTCCGTGAGCAGGGTGTCGTGCCCATCCGACGCGAGGACGGCCTGCTTGAACCCGTCCGCTACGGGCGCCTCCGGGGTGGCGAGAAACCGCGTCCCGAGAAGTGCGCCGTGGGCGCCGAGCGCGAGGGCGGCGGCGAGACCCTCGCCCGTCGCAATACCGCCGGCCGCGAGGACGGGGACGGGCGCGACCGCGCGCACCACCTGGGGAACGAGCGCCATGGTCGCCATGAGCCCGACGTGTCCGCCTCCTTCCGTTCCCTGCGCGACGATCGCGTCGGCGCCGGCCGCGGCCGCACGCCGGGCCTCGGAAACGCTGGACACCATGTGGAGGACGAGAGCGCCCGCGTCGTGCGCGCGGGAAAAGTACGGGCGCAGATCCTGATCCGGCCAGGGCCAGCCCGTCGAGAAGACGCGGGGCTTCGCTTCGAGCACGGCCTCGAACGCCGCGCCATCGTTCTCGAACAGCAGCAGGTTCAGCCCGAACGGACGGTCGGTTTTCTCGCGAATCCCCCGAACCGCCTCCAGGATCCAGTCTCGCGTGCGGCCGGCGCAGCCGAGGATCCCGAGTCCGCCCGCCCCAGAGACGGCGGCAACGAGCTCGGAGCCCGTCGCCGCGCCCATTCCGCCGAGGACGACCGGATGGTCGATGCCGAAAAGCGTGTTGATTCGGGTCTGGATCATGAGCGGGCCGGCGGATCTCCGACGTGCACTCTCATCGGCCGTTGCGGGCGTCGGATCGGTTCCACCGCCCGGGCAAATAACACGACGCGCAACCGGCGTCGCGGCACAAAATCGAGATCAAACTCGTTGCCCATCACGCCCTCCTGATGTCGTGCCGTTTTGGGAGCGGCCCATTGTAAAGAAACATCCTCGAGGCGAGTGCGGGGCGCTCACGCCAAAGTGCGCTAGGGTCAGGACCCCAAGAAGGAGGGCCAGCATGAAGAGGAAGGGATCGGCGGAATGGAACGGAGATCTGAAAACAGGCAAGGGGACGGTCTCGACCGAAAGCGGGATGTTGTCGGCAACCCCCTACTCGTTCACGACTCGCTTTGAAAACGGGAAAGGGACGAATCCGGAGGAACTGATCGCGGCGGCGCACGCCGGTTGTTTCACCATGGCACTCTCGGCAGAGCTCGGCAAGGCGGCACTCGTCGCCGAAAGTCTTCGGACCTCCGCGACCGTCACGCTCGACAAGCTCGAGGGCGGCTGGAGCGTGACGGAATCGCACCTCGAGGTCGTCGCGAAGATCCCGGGCGCGTCGGAGGGGGCTTTTCAGACGGCCGCCCACGCGGCGGAGACGGGCTGTCCGATTTCCAGATTGCTCAAGGCGAAGATCACGCTGGACGCCCGCCTCGAAAAATGACGCGCTGAGACATCGGGAGCCGACCCGCTGCCCGCCCACGAACCGCGGCCGCGAGCGACGGCTCCCGCCTCTCGCCGTTCCGCACGGCCGAACGAACCTCGCGCTTCCCGGTTTTATAGCGTCTCGGCGCGGCGTATCGAGCGGCAGAGCTTTTCCTCTCCGGCACGAACGTGTGTGCCTTACCGGTCCAAGGGCCGGATCGGAAGGACCGGCCCGGGCAAATCCGGAAGCCGGTCGGTCGAAGGCGAGAACCTTCTCCGGAAGCGGTCGTCTCCATCCTCGAGGGTCAGCGCGTGGCTCACACCGAAGGACCGGCCGCGCGCGACAGGAGGACACATGAAGAGACTTTCGCTCTCAGTGACATCCGGATTTCTTCTGCTCGCGACCGCCCGATGCGCCACGACGACCGCGGATTCGGTGGCGATCACCAGAAACGAGGCCGCCGTGTCAGCGTGCTCCCGCGTGGGACAGGTCGACGTCCCTCCGGGCGTCCCCGACACCGATCGCAACATCGCGTTCGCCCGGACTGCCTCTCGCGCCGGCGCGAATACCGTGCTGATCGGGTCCGCCGAAGCCCGGGTGGGTGTCGCTTATCGCTGCGGGACGCCGACTCTCGCGGGACGTTAGGCGAATGCCCGGCGCTCAGCGACTTCCCGAAGTCAGGTACTCGTCCGGGATCCTGCGAGAGGGACTTTCGTCGCGCCAGGTCGCCGAGACGATCCACCAGCGCGTGCCGTCGAAAAACAGCTGCAGGCTGTTGATTCCCCGATCGGTCACCCGCCCGCCTGCGGAGAGCCGGCTCTCGTACGTGCTGAATACGCTGGCGATCTCGCCGAAGCGGAGCTCGGTGCGATGGACCTCGCGCTCGTCGAAGCCCTTCGAAACAAACGAGCCATCCGTGGAATCGACGTACTCCTGGTGGGTCATGACGCGCGGAACGGGGCGTCCGCCAGGCCCTTCGCCGACGGAAACAAACCGCACGTCCGGGATGTAGAGCGTGCGGTCTCTGGCCCACTGGCGCGGGCGGCCCGCAGGCCCGGAGATCACCTCGTAATACGCCTTCACGATCCCGTCGATCGTCGCAACGTCGGAGGGAAGCGCGGCGACCGCGCTCACGGGGACGTGCGCCGGGCGAGTTTCTACGGAGATCCCCGGGCGGGCTGCGCCCGCGAAGACCGCGAGAGCCCAGGCAAGAGCAGCCCCGGCATTCCATTTCGGCATCGGTCCTCCTTCGCCATCCTGAGATGATCCCATCACACCATGGACCCTGGCTCGGCACCCGTCCTGAAGGAGCACTCGATGAAGCATCCCGCGACCGCAATCTGTCTCGCCCTCTTTCTCTCCGTCCGGGCCGTCTCGATCCCGGCCGCCCCGACCGGGCCGGCATCCTCCGCCGATCTCCGAAACAGTGTCGATCGCATCGTCGGCGAGGTGCTCGCCGCGTCCGGAGTCTCGAGCGCGAGCGTCGCGATCGTGCGCCAGGGTGAGCCGGCCTGGGCGCGCGCGTACGGAATCGCGAGGAGGGAGCCGAGGGCCGCCGCGTCGTCCGGAATGAGATACGCGATCGGCTCGATCAGCAAGCAGTTCACCGCGGCCGCCGTGTTGCTCTTAGTCGAGGACCACAAGCTGTCTCTGGACGACCCGGTCTCCCGGTTCCTCCCGTCCCTGACCCGTTCCGGTGAGGTCACCGTCCGCCAGCTGCTGTCGCACACGTCCGGGTACCAGGACTACTGGCCGCAGGACTTCGTCCCTCCGTTCATGCTCGAACCGACTTCCGCCCAGGGAATCCTCGATCGCTGGGCGAAGAAGCCACTCGACTTCGAGCCGGGTTCGGCGTGGCAGTACAGCAACACCAACTACGTGATCGCCGGGCTGATCATCGAACAGGCGGGCGGCATGCCGCTTTTCCAGTTCCTGAAGACGCGGTTGTTCGCGCCCCTCGGCATGGCGAGCGTCGCGAGCATCGACAGCGATCGACTCGGTGACACGGACTCGGTCGGCTATCTGCGGTATGCGCTGGGGCCGCCGCGAGTCGCCCCGAAGGAGGGACGGGGCTGGCTCTTCGCCGCGGGCGAGCTCGCGATGTCGGCCCCGGATCTGGCGCGGTGGGACACGGCGGTCCTCGAACGGCGGATTCTGGCCCCGGAGTCCTGGCGCGCGATGCAGACCGAGGTCGTGCTCGCGAACGGCCTCGGGACGAGGTACGGGCTGGGTGTGAACGTCGTCTCTTCGGACGGGCACCGGATTCTCTCTCATGGCGGGGAGGTGTCCGGGTTCACGGCACACAACGCGGTCTTTCCCGACGACGGCGTCGCGATCTGCGTCCTGGTCAACCAGGATGCGGTCGGGGCCTCCAGTACCATCGCCGACCGTGTCGCGCCGCTCCTCTTCGGGGGCCGAGCGGACGTGCCCGGAGCCGAACATCGCGCGGCCGGAATTCTTCGCGAGTTGCAGCACGGGCGCATCGACCGCGCTCTCTTCACGGAAAATGGGAACAGCTACTTCACGGCCGAGGCGCTGCGGGATTTCGCGTCGAGTCTCGGTCCCCTCGGGCCGCCGTCGAAGCTGCGTCAGACGGAGCGGCGCGAACGCGGCGGGATGACGTTCCGGCGGTACGAGGTCACGTTCCCGCGCAGGGCCGTGAGGATTCTCGAGCGCTCCCTGCCCGACGGACGCATCGAGCAGTACCTCGTAGCCGCGAAGGAAGAGTGAGACCAAACTGTCGCGTGCTCTCCCGCTTTATTTGAAGATGCAGGTGTGGAAGACCTCGCCGACGGTCGCGGCGCCCGGGCAGAGCTTGTGGGCCTGGAAGCCGAAGACCCCGGCGAGGACGAGGACGAGCGCAAAGGGAAGCGCCGTCGCCTTGAGCGCGCTGCCCATCCATCCGGGCTCGCGCGCGCCGCGCGCCGTACCGACGAGACCGCCGGCCAGAACGGCGTGAAACGCGGTCTCCGAGAGAATGACCGGCGCCTGGTAGACGAGGTAGGCGCCCGCTCCGAAAACGGCCGCCACGAGAACGCCGAAGAGAATCAGGAGCAGCAGCCCGTCCCCGTCTCCTCCTCCCCCTCCGCCGCTTCCGCTGTGCCCCCCGCCTCCGGACGACCCTCCTTTGCCGCCGGAGAAGAACGAGAGGGGATTCGACGCGTGGGCCGGGGATCCCGTCACGTCGCCGAAGCTGCCGGAAGAACCGCCGCCGCCGGACGAGCCACCCCCGCCCGCAAAACCTTCCGACGCCCCGCTCGAGCTGCCGCCGCCTCCGGAGGAAAACCCGCCGTCGAGGAGCCCGTCCCCGGATAAACCGGGCCCGCCCGCCTGCGCACCGCGCCGCGAAACGAGTCCCGAGACCGAGCACATGTATGCCACCCAGATCCGCACGAGGCCGAGAAAGACGGCGTACGAGAAGAGGACCGCAATCGGATACCGCACCCCCATGTGGGTGAGCCCGGCGCGGCGCAGGAGGCTTCCGACAACGACACCCGACAGGAGCACGAGCGCCAGCATCACGCTCATGTGCACCCGGATGAAGTAGCGGTGTGTGAGCGTTCCGCAGAAGCGGGCGTGGAGGTCGTTCACGCGTGGCGAGAGCATCATCGATGGGTCCTCGGCGAAGTCCCGGAATTCTACCGCGCCCCTTTTCCGGGAAATCGCCGCCCGCGGTCGTCTGAGCTGCGAGCCTCGAGCCTTCGCCGCTGTGGGTTTAGTTGAACTGGCACAACACCCGGAAGTGGCCGTACTCGCAAAGCGTGAGACTCAGTAGTAAAAACCTGGTGGCGTAGCGAGGGTTGAAGAGGAGGTCCCCCGAACTGTCGTGGTTGTCACCTGACACAAATAGAAAAATCGAAGAATTGCTTTCAACGTGGCTGCACTTGCCACCCGGCACTCTTGCCCCTCCGTATAGCCGCGATCAAATTCGGCCGCATTCCTGAGGGAAGTCATGGAGGGAGGCAACCGAACGCGCCGCTGGAGGCCGGCGATCGTCGACGAAGAGCCCTTCTATGTCTAGACCTGCCTCCCCTCGAAGTCACGCCGGTTCGCCCGGGGGTCAGGAGCTACACGCGAGCTCGCCGTAGTTGACGTCTTCATGCAATGGGTCCCCGGGTCCTCTGTGGGAGAAGGCGACGGGCTCTGATTTGAAGGCGGCTTCTCTACCGGGGGATCCCCTTCTGCTACTTGATCCGAATTCCCGCTGAGCGCTCGATCAAGGCCTGGCCAAAACCGTCGAAAAGGCGAAGGCGCCGGGAGTCATCAGCGGCCGGCACACTCAGATCGGCCCTGACTCGCCCGCCCGCGATGGCCTCGAGGATGGATGCCTCGAACTGCGCGCTCGGTATGGAAAACAGGGGAATTTCGACTCGGGAACCTCTCGCGAAAAACAGGACATCGAGAGATTCAACCGAGACTCGCATACCCCGAAGAGCCCCGACGATAGACATTCGTAATCCCTGTGCGTTGGTGGCAGACCGGTCACATCGGCAGGAAGGCGGTCACAGGTTATACCAGTTGTCAGCGACCGTACAAGTTAGAGGCCGTCTGGAACTGTGAGGAAGGCCCGGCACCCCGCGGAGCCGGGCATGGGAAACGGTCCTGCGACGGCCCACCAAGTCGAAGTGGGACTCCAGAAGCAGCCTCCCGCTCGGGGTGATTCTCGGGGCACCCTGGATCGCAGAATGTCAAGGCGCGTGATCGAGAGAACCGCGCAAAAATCCAGACTGGTCTTTGAAAACAAACCTCGGTACGAGCGTGGGCCTCCGTCGCAAAGGGGGAGCGCGGCTGTTATCCGGAAGGTTGGGGGTTCGAGTCCCTCCCTCACAGCCAATTAAATTGAAAGCCTGAAATCAGCCGGGATTCGTCGGTCTGGAGAGGGCGATCCCCGACCCCTCCCTGCTTGGTGAGCATTCGAAAGTCAGCTGCAACCGAGCCCACGGTCCAGAGCGACGCTAGGACCCCGCGAACCGTGGCAACCTCAGGCTTGACGGTAGCGGCTGCCGCTCCTTCTGCCTTGCGCGTCTCCTGATACCGGGCCAGGTCTCGCGCCTATGTCGGAAGTGAGGACGTTGCCGAAGTGGGATACAGGTGAGCAAGGCTCTGCGCTTCGATTCGTAGTCTGCTCGGGGCGAGCGAGTAACACTCGAGCGAGAGCCACTCCTCAACGAGCGTGTTGACGGGGTCTAGCTCGGAATCCAAACCGCGATGGCGTCCTTCTATCTATGAACCGCGGGAATCGCGACATCGGCCGTTCACGAGCTCTCCCGGCCAGAAAATCGTCTCCACGCTCGTGGAACAACGTTGGGCGGGGAGCCGTGGGCACCCCGCCCGGCGTCGAGGTCAGTTGGGGAGGAGCACTGTGTCGACGACGTGGATCACGCCGTTTGACTGGAAAACGTCGCCGATCGTGACGCGGGACATGCCACCTTTTTCGTCCGTCAGTACGATGGTCTTTCCGTCCATTGAAGCGATGAGCATGCCGCCGCTGACGGTCTTGAGCGTTGCCTTTCCGCCGCCCTTCGTGATCATTGAGCCAATCTGCCCGGCGCTCAAGCGACCGGGAACAACGTGGTACGTCAGGACCTTCGTCAGCGTCGCCTTGCTCTCGGGTTTCAAGAGGGTGTCGACCGTTCCGGCGGGCAGCTTCTGGAAAGCGGCATTCGTCGGAGCGAAGACCGTGAAGGGCCCGGCGCCTTTCAAAGTCTCGACGAGGCCCGCCGCCTTGACTGCGGCGACGAGCGTCGTGTGGTCCGCAGAATTGACCGCGTTGTCGATGATGTCTTTCTTCGGCGACATCGGCGATCCCCCAACCATCGGGTCGGAGGCGAGGACCGTCAGTGAAGCGAGCGAGAGAGCAAACGCGAGAGACGCAAACCGGTAACGATTTTTCACGATGTCTTAATCCTTTCGCGCGAACCTGAAAATTGGCCGCACGATTCCTCTACGGCGGGGGCCTCCGGTTCGGATCTGTCGAGAACCGCGTCGCGGGCGCAGCCGGTCACTCAGGGAGCTGCTCCAGTTGTCTCTCGGATTTACGGCCGTGGCATTGTCCCTCTTGAAGAAGAACGCATAGAACGAGATCGAGACACCTCCTGATCGAGGTCTGGCATCTCGGCTATTCCAGCCCAACGCCAGAATCCTGATCTTAGGGCCCCTGGAGCTGGCTCAGAACAGCAAGCCGCTACCGTGTCGGCCGCAACCGCAAGATTCCGAAATCGGGCACGGGGAGCGACTCGTTGACGACGGAACGCTCTCCTATCGCTCGTGAAGCAACGAGGGTCGGCGGCACCTGCACCAGGGTTCCACTCTCCGATGTGCTTGCATGCTGCCGGGCGGCGGGCTTTCCTGCTCGGAGTACTTCTCGGGGAACCCTAGAGCGGAAAAATCGGAAACGGTGATGGAGAGCAAAAGAGCAAATGGCTCGTACTCTTCTTAAACTCGACAGCATCGGAGATGCGTGAGACTCGGTAGGAAAGCTCGGTGCCGTAGCTGTTAACCGGAAGGTTGGGGTTCGAGTCCCCCCCCACAGCCGACAGCTCAGTGGGCGGCCACGGTCTTCGCTCGGGCAGGGTGCCGAGGGCCCGGTTGGATCGGACGCGAAGGTGCCTCGCTTCAACGGTCGAGCGTTGTGAGCTGGCCCGGACGCCGCCGATTGAGTTTCAGAGCCTCGCGCAGATCGCGGAGCGGGATTTGACCCTCCGCCCGGCCGCCACGGCCACATCGCCCGTCAGGGGTACAGACACGGACCCCAGGAATTGGTCACACCGGCGGTCAGGACGAACGGCCCTACGATCCGCGGCAAGGAAGGGACCGTGATCGTGATCGTCATCCGCGGGCCTTCCACGACACCCGTAAATTGCGCCGGAGACTCGATCTTGCCCGGATACACCCCGGTGAGCTGCGTGAAGGTTCCGGGCAGGGAAAAACGGCCGTTGGGAATCTCACCAACCGCGTCCCCGTAAGAGCCGAAACAACCGCCCGGCGGCAGCCCGGCGGAAAAAATCTTCACGGTCGCGCTCCCACCACGGATCGTCACGCTCGCCTGGTCGGAGCCCCAGGTTCCGGCCGGCAGCGGCATGTCTCCCCGGGGAGGGACGACGCCGGGGTTTCGTGCCCGCCGATCGGAACGGATGATGGGAGAGCCGGCATCCTCCGCCGATGTCACCCCGGCCGCCTCTTTGGGAGAAGTCGGAGATCGATCGGTGCAGGCGAGCGCGGCGGTCAATGCTGCGGTGATCAGAAAACAGAAGTTATTGCGCATGTTCTCCCCGCGAAGAACGCTCCGGCGACGACAGTGCAACGATAACAGCGGCGCGGATTGGCCGCAACGTCGCGGGCGGTATCCTTCGTGTCGTCCCGCGCGAGCGGAGGAGGTTTTTCATGAAGACTCGAATGACGCGCTCTCTTTTTGTGTCTGCCGCATGGCTTTTAGCCCTGACGGTCCGTGCCCAGGACCTGACAGTCCAGTCGAAGTTCACGATGGGAAATTCCGAATCTCCGATGACGCAATACATCAGCTCGGAGTACGGCCGCTCCGCTTCCGCGCAGGCAGACACGATCGTCCAGTTCGCGACCGGGAAGATGACGATGGTCGACCACAAGAAGAAGCAGTACTGGGAGGCCACGGTCGAAGAGATGGCGACCTACTGGGAAAAGCTCACACGGGACATGCGCGGGACTCCTCTCGAGGCGATGTTCGGAGTGCGCGACGAGCCGAAGCTCGAGAAGCTCCCCGGAAAGCAGAAGTTCGCGGGTTACGACTGCGAGCGCTATTCTCTGTCGATCGGCGATGTCGTCGAGGTAGACCTGTGGGCGGCCCCGGGCCTCCAGCCGCCGCAGCGCTATTACGACAGCCGAAAAATGTCCGCGGCCGCCATGGGGCCGATGGGGAAGCTCGTTCAGACCGTCTATGAAGAGATGAAGAAGGTGAAGGGATTTCCCCTCTCGACCGCCATCATCATCCGGACTCCGATGTCCCGCACCCAGACACTCGAGGAAGCCAGCGAGGTGAAGAAAGGCCCGATCCCCCCCTCCACGTTTCAGCTGCCGGACGGGTACAAGAAGGTGAAGTCGCCTTTTACGAAGTAGAGGGTTCGCCAGGGATGAACGTGAGAACGTGAGCCCCGTCCGACGAAGTCGACGCTCACAACGACGCGCGCATCCGTCAGCGCGTCTGCCTCAGTCGTGAACAGGTGATGGAAGGAGCGTCGACACATGCCACTTCTACGTAATTTTTCAGCCATCGCGATCCTCGTCGTCGTCGGCTGCGCACCGCCGCCTTTGAGTCCCGCGGTCGAACAGCAGAAGTTGGTGCAGCGGGATGCCGAATGGGAGGCCATCGCGTCGGCGGGCAAGGATGTCGAAAAAACCATCGCCTACCTGAGCGACGACGCCGTCATGATTCCGCCGGGGCAACCCCTTCTCGAGGGGAAAGCGGCGATTCGCAGGTTCGTCGCCAGCAGCTTCCAGACACCCGGATTCCGCATTCACTGGAAATCCGACAGGCCTGTGATCTCGTCCGACGGGAAGCTCGCCTGGATGCGCGGCACCAACGCGACCACGGTGCCCGGGCCCAACGGTACCCCGGTGACGCTGCCCGGCCGAGGAATCACCGTGTGGCGTCTGGACCCGGACGGGCAATGGCGATGCGTTGTGGACATCTGGAATGATCCGCCGCCCGTCTCCGCGGGCGCCGCGTCAGACCCCCCAAAAGAGCGACCCTGATTCGGGGTGTCCGTTCCGTGTGAGGGGGACGTTCCTTCAGCCGGTCTGTTTCTCGCGGACGGCTTTTCCGCCCTTCCTCGGGGTAAGGTACGCGCAGTGAAAAGACTCGTCGACCTGACAATCGCGGACGTCGCCTCCGCTGCCGTGTGGCGGTACGAAGGCGGAACGGGGGACGACGCCATCGTCGAGTCGGCCGACCGCGTGTCCCTTTCGATCACCGACGACGACGTCTTTCTCGCGGGAACAGAGTTCATTCTTCCCGACGGCGCCCGGCACCCCGGCTTCTGCTTTCCAGTCGACGACACGGGCATCGACTACCTGCAGCCGGTGATCGTGACCGAGGGGGGGCAGGTCCGATTCTGGTTCGAGGGGCCCGTTTCCGGAGAGATTCTCGAAAAACAGTGGGCCCTCCTGAGCCGGCCCGCCGGGGAGGTCTTCCCCGTCAGCTTCCGATGTCTCGTGCCGGTGGACGGCCGCGCCGTCACAGGCAGCATTCTCCGGGTCGAGCACTCCCCCGAGGTGGCCGCATCTCCCGGCCCGCCCGCCACGGCGGGCTCCCACGATGACGAGCCCGATCTCGACGCGCCGCGCGTCACGGCCACCGGCGTGCGGCGGTCCAATGGATCGTTTCTTCTGGCGCGCCCCGTCCGCGCCCGTCAATCTCCGACGGGCGCGGAGCCGGGCGAGAAACGAAGAGGTCCGCGCCATCCGGTGGAGATGACCGTCGACTTTTCCCACGACTCCGCGCAGGGGTCGGGAGTGATCTCCAACATGTCGCGCGGCGGCATGTTCGTGCGCACCCCGCGGGTCCCCAACACCGGGCCTCAACTGAGGTTCACCGTGCATCTCCCGGACGGCCGCACCCTCCTGTTGAAAGGCAAAGTCGTGCGAAGCGCGCCGGGCCCGGAGCCCTCGCCGAACATGCCGGGCCCCGGCTTTGGGGTGCGCCTGGCCGCGGACTCGCCCGACTACGCGAAGTTCCTCTCACAATTGCCGACCAAGCCCGACAAGAACTAGAGGCCGGCCGGCGTTCGGCGATCCAGCTCGTCTGGAAAGGAATGGCGATGTTCCACGGTTCTTCGCAGTCGCACCTCGTCTTTCTCGCATCTCTCGCATTTCTTGTCGCCTTTTACGGGGGGGCCGCCCCCGTCGAGGACGCGACCCGTGAGGTGGAACGTCTCGAAAGAGAACTCGTCGGCGCAATCGCGCGGACGGATCTTGCGACCTATGACCGGATCGTCGCGGACGACTACGTCGCGATCGAGGCGTCGGGCAAGGAAAACCAGAAGACCGACATCATGGCTTCCTACCGGGCGGGCACTCGTGGTTACACGGGCCTGGAGATCTTCGACGTCCACGGTCGGGTCTTCGGGGACACGGCCATCGTCGGGGCCCGCACGAAAGGGTTCCGCCGCGAAGGAGGCCGGGACGTTCCGAACAACGTTCATTACATCCGGGTCTACGCCCGGCGCGACGGACGCTGGCGGGCGGTCGCCCAGAAATCATCTCCGCTCGCGGATCCCGCCCCCTAGAAACCGGGCTTACGACGTGACTGCGTCGGCGCCGGGGAAAGAAACTTCAGGCCGATCACGGGATGCAGCTCGAGTCCGTTCTCGCGCGACCGGTTCCGGTGGTAGTCGAAGAATCCGACGCCGGTCACCTCGACCATCTGCGCGCGGGGAGGCAGGCGCCGGCGAACCTCCTCGCGTTCCCGCCGGAATCGCTCTCCGAAACCACTTCCCAAGGAAAAAAGCGGGAGAGGAATCTCCGCGATGAGAACGCGGGAGGGATTCGCGGGGTCTGCCAGCACGAGGTGCATGTCGCCATCGGCCCCGTCGAACATCCGTGTGAATGTTGCCCGGACCCGATACACAGTGGTCTCCTCGGGCGCGATCCTCGACCTTCCGCGAAACGCCGAATCCGGCGGCCGCCCGGCCCGGGTCAGAGCTTCGACCGTAGTATCAACGGCAAGAAGGCGGACGAGCGACCGATCGCGGTCTCGGAACGTCTTCACCGGCCACCGCGTCAGCCCGACGTCGATCCACCCCGCCGCCATCGAAAGCAGGAATCCGACCGACAGGAGCAGCAGGAAGAGCATCGCCTTTCGCAAATCCCTCCTTCGGCGCTGACGCGGTGGCGCGACGGCGCCTCCACCGGGAGCTCGGCAATTCGGTGTTTCGGGCGATGGTATGTCGTAAGCAGAGATCGTGAGACGTTATCCGTCTCCCCGCTCGCCGCCGCCGCCTCTCCCGAACAGAGCCCTGGGATCGGAGGGAGGTATCCTGCCCGGACGTTTCCATTGCTCGCGGGCGCTCGATCGGGCGCGACCTTCGAGGAGAGACCATGAAAGTGATTGTCGTCGGCGCTTCGGGAACGATCGGGCGCGAGGTGGCGCGGGCCCTCGAACCACAACACGAAGTCGTGCGGGTCGGGCACACGCGCGGGGACTTCCAGGTCGATTTCGGGCGGCTCGAGTCCATGGAAGCGCTCTACGAGTCGGTCGGTCCGTTCGACGCGCTCGTTTCCGCCGCCGGCCAGGCGCGGTTTGCGCCGCTCGCGACCCTCACCGACGAAGACTTCCGGTTCAGTCTCGGTCACAAGCTGATGGGTCAGGTTCATCTCGTGCGTCTCGGCATGGCGACCGTGCGGGACCGGGGGTCCTTCACCCTCACGAGCGGCGTACTCGCATCGGAGCCCGCTCCCGGAACAGCCGCGATCAGCGTCGTCAACGCGGGCGTGGAGGCGTTCGCCCGCGCCGCGGCGCTCGAGCTGCCTCGCGGCGTCCGGATCAACGTCGTCAGCCCTCCCTGGATTTCCGAGACGCTCGCCGCGATGGGCCGGGAGCCCGGCGGCGGAATGCCGGCGGAAAGGGTCGCCGCGGCGTACGTCCAGTGCGTCGAAGGCGCCGGCACGGGCGAGGTGATCGATGCCCGGAACACAGGCTCGCTCCCGGGATAGCCGCGCGGATAGGCCTTTTCGGACAGACGCTCCGTCACTCCGGGCCCCTCTGCCTCACTCCCCTCGCGCCGGGGGAAGGGGCTCGGTGGGGGCGGAAATTACCGGGAGGGCAATGCCGAGAATCACACCGGCTTACGGCGTCCCTTCTCGGTGAGAGCTCGAGTGAGGGGCCCGCAGCAGGCCTTGCGTTTCCACACTGACTGATCACACCAGCTTCCTGAAATGCCCGTTCATTCGCCCCCGGCGACGTTCCCCGCGCAACCGCGGACGCGCCGACCGGTATGATCGCGGCGGTGAGGCTTGGTTTCTAAAGATCTGACACTTCGCCACCGAGCCGAAGCGCTCAAGGCGCTCCATCGGGCGGGGAATCCGCTTCTCCTCGTGAACGCGTGGGACGTGGCGAGCGCCAGGCTCGTCGAGGATGCCGGACTTCCGGCGGTCGCGACCACGAGCGCCGGGATAGCGTTCTGTCACGGTTATCCGGACGGCCAGAAGATTCCCATGGATCTGATGATGGAGGCGGTCGGCCGCATCTGCCGCGCGGTGTCGGTCCCGGTGACCGCCGATCTGGAAGCCGGTTACGGCGCCACGCCGGACGCGGCGCGCAGGGCGGCCTCCGCGGCCCTCGAAGCGGGCGCGGTCGGGTTGAACCTGGAAGACGGCACGGGCGCGCCCGAGCATCCGCTCGACGATCCGGCACTGATGCGCGAGAAAATTTTCGCGATCCGGGACGCGGGCGACGCCGTCGATGTACATCTCGTCATCAACGCTCGGACGGACATTTACCTCGACGCGGTCGGGGCTCCCGAGGGGCGCTTCGCCGAAGCTGTCAGGCGCGCCGGGGTATATCGCGACGCCGGTGCGGACTGCGTCTTCATCCCCGGTGTGACCGACAGGCCGCTCATCGCGGCCCTGGTGGCGGAGCTTGCCTGTCCCGTCAACATCCTCGCCGTCGCGGGGAGCCCCTCCCTCGCCGAGCTCGCCGCCGCGGGCGTCGCTCGCGTTTCCCTCGGTTCGGGCCCGTACCGCGCGACGATGACTCTCCTGCAGAGGATGATCCGGGAAATCTCCCGGGAGGGAACTTACTCGGAGCTCCACGGGATCGTTTCCCACGCGACCGTGAACGCTCGCATGCGTCGCGAGGAGGAGCCCGGCGGCGCCTTCCCCATTCCGACGCGGGGCTGACCCTCTCATCGACGCGGCCGAGTCGGGCTTCCGGACGGAATCCGGAGCGCCCGGCCCCCGCCCCGCCCGGCCCCGCCCCGTGACGGACGCGGTTGCCCGGAGGATTGCTCTGTTCTAGCATCCTCCGACAGTCCGGCAATCCCGCCGCCTTCACAACAGGAGAGACCATGAAGAAGGTTGTCACCCTCGCCCTGGCATTCACCCTGGCCGCTCTGGGCGCCGCGCTCGCACAGGAGATGGCCGCGCCCTCGAAAACCGGCAAGACGGGCGCGGCGAAGGCGTCCGCTTCGCGATCGAAGCCGATGCACAAGATCATGAACGCGGGCGACATTCAGTGGGGCGACGCGCCTCCCAATATGCCGCCGGGCGCGAAGATGGCCGTTCTCCAGGGGGATCCGGGAAAGTCCGGGCTCTTCACCGTCCGTCTGAAAGCGCCGGATGGATACACGGTGGCCGCGCACTGGCACCCGACGGACGAACACCTGACGGTGATCTCCGGGACCTTCAACCTCCAGACCGGAGATGGCGCCGACATGTCCTCCGCGACCGCCATGACCGCCGGCGCTTTTGCCACGATGCCCGCAAAGATGCGCCACAAGGCCGTCTGCCAGGGAGAGACGGAAGTGCAGGTCTCGGGCATGGGACCGTTCAAGGTCATTTACGTGAACCCCGCCGACGACCCGAGCAACAAGAAAGCCCAGTGACGACGTTTCGTTCGCGCACGGCGAAGGCAGCTCCCGCAGTGAGCGAAGGCGACGGACTCCCCCTCAC
>JBDUBI010000176.1:0-9075 GCA_040004225.1 Acidobacteriota bacterium | reverse complement strand
CGGGTTGAGCGTCGGCGTGACCACCGCGTCTTTGCCCGTCACGCGCGAGCTCACCGTGTCCGACACGACGACGGATGTCGCCGTTACGGAATCGAAGCCGTCCTTGACCTTGACGCTGACCTCGTAGGCTCCTTCCTCCATTGGCGCCCACGCGAAGGAATTGTCGAGGCTGAAGTCGCGCACGATGCCGTCCTGGTTCCGCTTGGGTGGATACCCGGACTTCCCGCTCTCCTTGTTTTCCGGTCCACCGACGACGCGGAACTGATAGACAGGAGCCGACCCGCAGCTTGCGGCCGTCGCCGTCCAGACGATCCTTTCCCCCACGAGCTGAGGGGAAGGCGCGCTTGGCTGCAATGAGACTGTACAGCCGGCGGGCCGCGCGTAGGCGGTCGAGCCGTCGAGCAGCGCGACCACAACGACGCACACCGCAATGACCTTCGCGATCACAGGTTCTGACCTCATTTCTCTTCTCCTTGAATGGTTCCGCCTGAAAGTGCCGAGTCCCACCCTCAGTAGCCAAGGCGTCGTGAACGGCTCAAACCGGCAATGTCCGAGAAATGTCGTCTGGAAATCCGAAGAGCTGCCGTTTTCCGGGACGTTTTGCGCCTTCCGGCGTGGAGGGCTGCTTGTTCCCTTTCGCGCTCTGTAAAGCCGGGCCGGTGTCGTCCGCTCTGCTAGACTCGACCCAAGTCCTCAGGATGAATTCACGGCCAGGTCGGCAGGAGGGCGGCGAAGTCACACAGCGGCTTCGCGCCTGGAGCGACGGAGATTCGGACGCCTTCGAGCGGGTCCTGCCCCTCGTTTACGAAGAGCTGCATCGCATGGCCGTTCGCTATCTGGTCGGCGAACCATCGAACATCAGCCTCCAGGCGACGGCGCTGATCAACGAGCTGTGCCTGCGCTTGCTCGGCTGGAGTCCGATCCAGTGGCAGAACCGCGGGCACTTTTTCGGCGTCTCGGCCGGAATGATGCGACGTGTGCTCGTGGATATCGCGCGACGCCGGCGCGCCGAGCGGCGGGGAGGCCCGAATGTGGTTCATGTGCCTCTCGACGCGATCGAAATCCCGGCGGCCGAGCCGGGCGCCGACGTGCTTGCGGTCGACACGGCTCTCCAGATGCTCGCTCTGGAGGACCCCCGCAAAGCCCAGGTCGTGGAACTTCGATTCTTTGGCGGTCTCTCGGTCGAGGAGACGGCGGAGGCGCTCGGGGTATCCGCCCGGACGGTTCGAGGGGACTGGGCGTTCGCGCGGGCGTGGCTCTACCGAACCCTGACGGCCGCCGATGCTCGCTGAACGCTGGCAGCGTATCGAAGAGATCTTTTTGGAAGCGGCCGAACAGCCCGCGAGCGTGCGTGCGGATTTCCTCGAACGTGCGTGTGGCTCCGACGCGGGCATGCGGGACGAGGTCGTGTCACTCCTGACGGCCGTGGAGCAATCAGGCGACTTCCTCTCCACGCCGGCGCTCGACGTCTTCGCCCGGCAGATCTCCCGCGAGGGGTGGAGTGTCCAGCCAGGCGATCGCATCGCCGCCTACACGGTCGGGCAACGCCTTGGAGTGGGAGGGATGGGAGAGGTGTGGCGGGCGCATGACGAGCGGCTCGGGCGCGACGTGGCCATCAAGCTGCTTCTCCCGCATCCTTCGAACGCCGACGAACGAGTGCGCGCGTTTCAGCGAGAGGCCCGCGCCGCCGGCACGCTCAATCACATCAACGTGCTGACCGTATACGACGTCGGGGAACACGCCGGGTCCCCATACCTCGTGACGGAGTGTCTGGAAGGTGAGTCGTTGCGCGCGCGTCTCGGCGCCGGCGCACCGTCCATGGACGAGGCACTCGACATCGCTGCTCAGGTTGCCCGGGGACTTGGTGCCGCGCACGCACGCGGCATCGTGCATCGCGACCTGAAGCCGGAGAACATCTTCCTATTGCTCGACGGCCGCGTGAAGATCCTCGATTTCGGTCTCGCGACACTGCACGACTCGTCACCGCCGGTTTCAACTTCGCGGGAACTTCCCGCCGAGACCACGCGATCGCTCGTAGCCGGCACCGCCGGCTATATGGCACCGGAGCAGGTGCGCGGCGAGGTCGTTGATGGACGCGCGGACATCTTCGCGCTCGGGGCCGTGCTCTACGAAATGCTCGCCGGCCGCCGAGCGTTCAAGGCGGACAGCACGCCAGGCACCCTGGACGCCGTCTTGACGCTGCAGCCTCCGGATGTCTCGGACGTGCATCCAGAGATATCGCCCGCTCTTTCGCACATCGTGCGTCGGTGCCTTGCGAAATCCCCTGGCGAACGGTTTGCCACGGTCGCTGATCTCGTGACCGCCTTCGACTCGGTCATCCGGGCGCGGAACCCCCCGCCGCCACCCAGCCTGCTGTCGCTGTTCCGCCGGCCGGTGGTGATGGTGACCGTGCTGCTGGTGATCCTCGCGATTGCTGTCGGTGGCTGGCGATGGCGCGTGGTGACATCCCGCGTTCGCTGGGCGCGTACCATTGCCGCGTCCGAGGTTCAGCGGCTCTTCAATCATGGGGACCGTGCCGAGGCGTTCCTTCTCGCGCGTCAGGCGTTGGACGTCGTGCCCGATGATCCGCGCCTGAGGCAGGTGTGGCTCGATGTGTCAATCCCGGCGGGCGTGACCACCGACCCTGCGGGCGCCGACGTGGCATTCACCGCGTACGGAACGCCCACAACGAGCTGGTTTCCCCTCGGCCGGACGCCGCTTACCGGCGTCCGCTTTCCACGCGCTCTCGTCCGCGTGCGGATTTCCAAGGCAGGGTTTCAGCCGATCGAAGGCTCGTTATCCCCGCCTGGGCTGCGCTACCGGCTGGATCCGGTTGACGCGGTGCCGCTCGGCATGGTGCGGGTGGTCGGAGGCCGCGATCCCGTTCGGTTTGGCCTGGTCGGTGGGATCGACGATTACTGGATCGATCGATTCGAGATCACCAACCGGCAGTTCAAAGAGTTCGTCGATCAAGGCGGGTACCGCCGGCGCGACTATTGGCGGGAGCCATTCATCGAAGACGGCCGATCCTTGCCGTGTGAAGAGGCGGTCGAGAGATTTCTTGACACAACAGGACAGCCAGGGCCCGCGACGTGGAAGTCCGGAACGTATCCCGATGGTCAGGCAGATTTCCCTGTCGGTGGCGTGAGCTGGTACGAGGCGGCGGCGTACGCGGCGTTCGCCGGCAAGAGCCTGCCCACGATTCATCATTGGTACCGTGCGGCGGGCCTGGGGCGCTTCGCTGACATCCTGACCGTCAGCAACTTCAGCGGAAAGGGCCCGGCACCGGTCGGCAGTTACACCGGCCTGGGCCCGTTCGGCACGTACGATATGGCGGGCAACGTGAAGGAATGGTGCTGGACCGAAACGGACAACCGCCGATTTCTTCTGGGAGGCTCATGGAACGAGCCGAAGTACATGTTTGCGGAATACGATGCGAGGGGGCCGTTCGAACGGGCGCCGGGTTACGGCTTCCGTGTGGCGAAGTACATCCGGCCGTTATCGCGTGCCGTGGCCGCACCCGTCCGGATCGAGGCGCTCGGCCGTGGCGCCCGAAAACGGAAACCGGTCAGCGATGAAATCTTCGCGGTGTATCGAAGGCAGTACGCCTACGATCGCGCACCGCTGAACACCGTCGTCGAGGCGACCCAAGAGACGGAGATCTGGCTGAAGCACACCGTCGTGTTCGACGCCGCCTATGGCGACGGCGAGCGCGTGCGTGTGCACCTCTTCCTGCCGAAGAACGCATCGCCGCCATACCAGACCGTGATCTTTTTTCCGGGGGCGGACGCATTTCTTCTGCGATCGAGCCGCGAGATGTCGCTGGCCTGGGGGGACTTCATCATCCGGAGCGGACGAGCGTTCCTCTACCCGGTGTACAAGGGGACGTACGAGCGGTCGACGTCTGACGAGATGGGATGGAACGGAGAACGCGACCTCCGAATCGCGTGGTCAAGAGATCTCGGGCGCGCCATAAACTATCTCGAAACGCGCTCGGACATCGATCGGGCCCGTCTTGCCTTCTATGGCGTGAGCGCAGGCGCCGATGCCGGTGTCATCCTGAGCGCTCTTGAACCGCGTCTGAAGACCAGCGTGCTTCAGGGGACCGGGATCTGGGACGATGCGCCGCCCGAGATCGATGCGCTCAACTATGCGCCGCACGTGCGCATACCGACGCTGCTATTGAATGGGCGTTACGACTTCGAGACGCCATACGAGACCGCGCAAAAGCCACTGTTCGAGCTGCTGGGATCTCCGGCTGAGCACAAACGGCACACGGTACTCGAGACCGGTCACGCATTGCCGATGGACGATGTCGCCCGCGAGATTCTCCCCTGGCTCGACCGCTATCTCGGGCCGGTCGTCCACTCATCGCCCGCGTCGACTCCCACTCGCGCAGGGAGCACTCCCAACTTCTGACTCCCACCCGGACCGGCCTTCTACTCGGCGCGGATCGCATGGATCGGGTTCACCCGCAGGGCGCGCAGGGCCGGAGCCACGCTTCCGAGCACCGTCATCAGCAGGGCGAGAGCGACGGCGGCGGCAAACGTCGCCGCGTCGTGGGCGCTGACTCCGGCGAGAAGCGCTTCCATCACCCGGCCGCCGACCCAGGCGAACGCGACTCCCGCCGCGATGCCCGCGGCGACGAGGATCGCGCTCTTTCGGAGGACCATTTCCAGGTTGTCCCGCCGGCGCGCGCCGACCGCGATGCGGACGCCGATCTCGCGCGTGCGGTGCGGCCGTGGATCCCGATGCCGGCGAGGAGGAAGGAGACCGCCGCGACCGCGCCCAGGATGCGGACCTGCACCGTGCGCGGCCTGGTCGCCGCCTCGACGATTTCGGTCAGGCTCTTGACGTCGGAGACCGGCAGCTGCGGATCCGCTTTCGACACGATGCGGCGGAGAGAGGGCAGAAGCGTCCCGGCGGCCACGAAGGAGCAGATCACGAGGTCCTTCGGGGCATACATATTGTCAAGGGATACATTCGGGTCGGATCCAGTTGCGCCGCGAGGCGGTCGATCAGCCGCCGTTTCTCGCGAAGAGGTAGGCGCGACGGCTGGGGTACTCGATTTCGGGGTACGGATCGCGCTCGATCGCCTCCTCGAGACAAAACCCGGCTTCGAGGAGCCACGTCTTCATTTCTTCCGTCTCGAAAAAGGCGAAGTCGATCGAGACCTCCTTGCCCCACCAGTCGTCGCGGTGAATCGTCTTCCGGCCGATGTGAAACGCGGCGAGCATCACTCCGTCCGGCACGAGGACGCGGCGCAGCTCGCGGAGCGCGGCGGCCATTTCGGGACGCGGGACGTGGATGAGCGAGTAAAAGGCGGCGATCCCGCCCCAGGCGCCCGGCGCGACATCCGTCAGCGCGCGCAGGTCGCCCTGTGCGAAGGGAATCCCGGGATGGAGACGCCGCGCCTCGCGGACCAATTCCGACGAGAGATCGACGCCGCACACGTTCGCACCGAGGCCGTGAAGGTACCCCGCGACCTGGCCGGGCCCGCAGCCCATGTCGCAGATCACGCCCCGCCCGCCGACTCTCTCGGCCAGCCAGTCGAGTATCTTGCGGTCGAAGGGCTTCTTCGCCAGCTCGTCGCGATACTCGGCCGCGTAGTCGGAAGCCACCGCGTCGTAGCTCGTCTGAATCGAATCCGTCGCCATCCGGCGCGGCGGCTCGTCCAGAAAGAGGGCGGTCCAGCGGCGCTCCACTTGCGCGGCTTCCGGGGTGCCTTCGGCGGGCGCCCACGAGGCGACCTCGTCCGGGCCGGGGGGCGCGTATGGTCCCGACTTCGCTTCGAAGAAGACGCTGCCGGGTGCGAGCGAGACGAAGGTGTGCCACGCGCCGGGCGGCATCTCGGCGCCCTTGACCGGACCGTCCGGTGAGAGGACGCGTTTCTCGACGAGCTTGCCCGCGTCGTCGAACACCAGGACGCCGATCGAGCCGGCGAGAGCGATCGCGGTCTCGCATTTGGCGGGGTCGAGATGCCGGTGCGGACGGATGTATGTCGAGGGCTCCAGGGCGTTCACGAGCCGGTGCACCGGATCCTCCATCGCGTGGAAGTTCCGATTTTTTCGAAGCCGCGGGGAATCGCGCGCCTCCGCGCTCACCTCCGCCAGCAGGTCCCGGGTGATCCAGAGGAGCGAACGCATCGGTTCTCTCGGAGAGCCGGTCCTATTTTTTCACGAACGGCGCCAGTTGCTCCTCGATGACCTTCTGATCCCCCGCGACGACGATGGTCGCCTGATCGTCCGCGATGTACTTCGACGCGACCCTCTGCACGTCTCCGGACTTGACGGCATAGACCTTCCTGACCCACGTGGTGATGTAGTCCTCCGGCAGGCCGTGAAGATCCATGAGCTGGAGCTGGAGCTTGTGGTATTCCACCGGGACGGTGAAGGGCGCGGATGCGGGTGTCGCGAGGGCGGCCGTCGTCGCCCCGAGTACGAAAAAAAGGGCGCCCCATCGAGTCAGGAACTTCATGTGGCCCTCCAGGCGAGCCCGCTCCCGAAACGCTCCAGCATGAGAAGGGGCTCGGAACCGGGGAGTCTATCCAGAGCGGCGCGCCGCCGTGAGTGAATTTCGCCCGGCCTGGTGGCTTCCGGGGGCCCACGTCCAGACCGTGTGGGGCACAATGTCACGGTCTCGCCGGCAGGTGCCGTTCCGGCGCGAGAGCGTCGAGACGCCCGACGGCGACGAGCTCTTTCTGGACCACGTCGACGGCCCCGCGGACTCGCCGCGGCTGCTCGTTCTCCATGGCCTCGAGGGGAGCTCGTTTTCCGTGTACGTCCAGGGGTTGCTCGCGAGAGCCCGCGCACTCGGCTGGCGGGGGACCGCCGTCAATTTTCGCTCGTGCGCGAGGCGCCCGGAAAACATCGCCGCGTGGATCCCCAACCGGCGCCCGCGCCTCTACCACTCCGGCGAAACGTCGGACCTGGATTTCGTCGTCCGGAGGCTCTCGCGCGAGAACCCCGGCGCGCCGCTCCTCGCCGCCGGTGTGTCGCTTGGAGGAAACGTTCTGTTGAAATGGCTGGGCGAGAACCCCGCGCAGACCTCCGTCGCGGCGGCGGCGGCTATTTCCGTCCCGTACGATCTCGGGGCCGGCGCCACCAAGATGGACGCCGCGTTCGGCCGCTTCTACGTGCGTGTGTTCCTGAGGACCCTCCGGATGAAAGCCGCGAATCTCGCCGCCCGATTTCCGGAGGCCGCGGCCTCGATGGATCTGCCGCGCGCTCTGGCGACCTCTTCCTTCCGCGGCTTCGACGATGCCGCGACTGGCCCGCTGCACGGGTTTGCGGGAGCCGAGGACTACTACGCGAAATCGAGCTCGCTCGGGTTCGTGTCGCGGGTCGCGACGCCGACGCTTTGCCTCTCTTCGAAAGACGATCCTTTTTTGCCGGCGCGGGTGCTGGAGGAGGCTCGCGCCCGCGCGTCTTCCTCAATCGACTTCCGCACGACGGCCCGGGGAGGCCACATCGGCTTCGTCACCGGTTCCCGGCGGCCGCGCTTCTGGGCGGAAGAGACGGCGATCGAGTGGTTTCGGAACAGGCTCTAGAGACGCTGGCGGGTAGAGAACCGGCAGATCACTTTCCCCTCTCCCCGAGCGCGGGGCGAGGCTGAAAGGCTGCGTTCTCACCACCGTGGCGGATTCGCTCGCCCCGGGAGGAGTCTCCCGACCAGAGGGAGGGAGGAGCCTCTCGGGGCGGGAGCCGTAGCGAACGGAGGGACCAGCCGAGCGGTCGAGCCTCCAGGCGAGCCGCCCGGCGGTGCGTTCGCCCGCAGGCGAACGCAGGTCCCGCAGTGAGCGAAGGCGACGTTTAGCTTTTCGCTTCCTTTAGCACGGGCCGCTCCTCCGCCTCGCGGACCGAATCGGCTTCGACGACTTCGCCGCGCGCGACGACCGCCTTGTCGCGGATGATGGCGTTTTTCCCGACGGTCGTGATGCCAAGGCCTTCCGCGGACCGTTCGATATGGCCGATGCGCGCGTTTCGGCCGACGCGGACGACCTTGTCGATGACACTGCGCTCGATCCTCGCGCCCGTTTCGATCCGCGCGTCGGTCAGAACGACGGATTCGCGAATGACGGCGCGCGGTCCCACGTAGACACCGGGCGAGAGGACGCTGCGCTCGATCCGCGCGCCCGGAGAAATGATGCAGCCGTCGGTGATCATGCAGTCCTTGATCAGGGCGCCTTCGCGGGTCACGACCGGGGGTCGCTCTTCCGAGCGTGTGTGGATGATCCAGGACCGGTCGTTCAGGTCGAGGGCCGGAGGGTCTTCGAGAAGATCCATCTGCGATTCCCAGTAAGCGTCGACGGTGCCGACGTCGACCCAGTAGCCCTCGAAGGGATACGCGAAGACCCGCTGTCCGGCCGCCACCATCCGGGGAAGCACGTCCTTACCGAAATCGTGCGAGGAGTCGCGTCGCCGGGCGTCTTCCTGCAGGACCGACGAGAGCATCTTGAGACCGAAGACGTAGATGCCCATGGAGGCGAGGGTGCCGGGCGGATCGTCGGGTTTCTCGATGAACGAGCTGACGCGGCCGCCCGCCTTCTCCTCGGTCGCGAGGATGCCCATCCGCGTCGCTTCCTCGCGGGTCACGTTCAGGGTCGCGATCGTGACGTCCGCCTGGCGCTCGATGTGGTACCGGATCATCGGCTCGTAGTTCATCTTGTAAATGTGGTCGCCGGACAGGACGATCACAATGTCGGGATCGCCGCGCTCGACGAACGAGAGGTTCTGTGAGATCGCGTCAGCGGTGCCCTTGTACCAGTCCGTGACGAAGCGCCCCCGGTACGGCTGGTAGATCTGAACGCCGCCCGTGAAACCCCGGTCGAGGTCCCAGGGCCGGCCGCCACCGATGTGCTCGTTCAAGGAATGCGGCCGGTACTGGGTCAGGATCATGACGTCCGCGATCCCGGAATTGACGCAGTTGGAGAGCGTGAAGTCGATGATGCGGTACTTGCCGGCGAACGGGACCGCGGGTTTCGCGCGCTTGTCCGTCAGGACCCCGAGGCGCGACCCTTCGCCGCCCGCGAGAATGACGGCGCGTGTTTTCACGGGGGAGAGCTTACGCCTGCCG
>JBDUBI010000142.1:0-2712 GCA_040004225.1 Acidobacteriota bacterium | reverse complement strand
ACCGGCGAGCGGCTCGCCTGTCGGCTCGACCGCTCGCCTGCTCCCTTCGTTCGCTACGGCTCCCGCAGCGGGAGGCTCCTCCTTCCCTTCGGTCAGGAGACTCCTCCCGCTGCGAGCTTAGTCGCCACTGTGGGTGCGGCCGGTTTATTTCGGCTGAGGTGAGCAGGACGGGCGATCCGCGGCGATGATCTCCCTCTCCCCGGGCCCGGGGAGAGGGTTGCGGTGAGGGGTCCGGACCTCTCCCCCACGGCCGTCTCTTTCCCATTGACGAGGGCTCCGGGGATAGAGACGAGGGCTCCGGGGATAGAATAGTTTTGTACAAATTGTACAAGGAGCTCGAGATGACTATCCTTCCCGCGAGTGAGGCCCGTGCCGGCCTTTCCGAGATTCTGAATCGCGTGGCGTTTGGAGGCGAGAGGATCGTTCTCGAGCGGCATGGGAAACATGTGGCGGCGATCGTGCCCATGTCGGACCTGTCGAGCCTCGAAGCGAAGACCCCGGCGGGGCGGGTGTCCGACAGGATTCCGGTGTCCTACCTCGTCCGGAATTTTCCCAGGCTCGGCGACGTGCTGGTCGCGGCCACGGCGGCCGGCCTCTGTCGCGTGATCTTCGGGCAATCCGCGGCGGCGCTGTCCGCTCGGATGCGGCGGGAGATTTCTCACGCGGCGCCGTCGGAGACGCCGCTTCTGCGAAAGGCGTCCGCAGAGCTCGCGGAGTACGCCGCCGGAAAGCGGCGCGACTTCACCGTCCCGGTCGATCCGGCCGCGTATGCCACGCCGTTTGCCCGCCGCGTGCTCCTGGAGGCGACCTGCGCGATTCCGTTCGGCCGGGTCCGCACGTATGGAGAAATCGCGCGCGCCGTCGGCAGCCCGGCAGCCGCGCGCGCGGTGGGGGGAGCCCTCGGCGCGAACCCCGTCCCGATCGTGGTGCCCTGCCACCGGGTGGTGGCGGCCGGCGGACTGGGCGGGTACTCCGGTGGAACCCGGGGCTCGGGCCTGCGATGGAAGCGCGAGCTCCTCTCGATCGAAGGCGCGCTGCCGGGTGCGGCGTGAGGGAGCCCGGACCGCCGCGGCACGACTCTTCGAGATTCGACCTTCCGTCCGACGAGGTCCGCCGCCTCGGCCATCTGGTCGCGGAGGCAATCGCCGGGCATCGAGAGAGCCTGTTAGAGCGCCCGGTTTTCGGAAAGGTCGGCGCCGGGGCGGATCTCTTCTCGGGCCCCGCCCCCGAGGAAGGCGTACCGTTCGAAGAGTCGCTTGCGTTCGTTCGCGAGCACATCCTTCCGTATCCGATGGGAAATTCGCACCCCCGGTTCTACGGGTTCATCAATGCGACCGCGGACCCGGTCGGCGTCGCCGCCGACGGCCTCGCCTCGGCGATGAACCCGAACTGCTGGGGAGGGGACCACGCCGCGATCCACGTCGAGAAGCAGGTCGTGGGCTGGCTCGCCGCCGCGATCGGTTACCCGCCGGAGGCCGAGGGCATCCTCGTTTCCGGCGGGTCCATGGCGAACTTCACGGCGCTTGCCGCGGCGCGCCGGGCGCGGACACCCGGCAACGTCCGGGAGGACGGGCTCGCCGGTCCGGGACGGCCGCGCCTGACGGTCTACGCCAGCGACCAGACTCACGCGTGCGTGGACAAGGCGGTGGACCTCCTCGGCATCGGCACCTCCCAGCTGCGCAAGATCCCTTCCGACGAACGATTTCGGATCCGTCTCGAAGATCTGGAGCGCGCTGTCTCCGACGACCGCCGGTCCGGGTTTCAGCCCTCGATCGTCGTCGGGAACGCGGGCACGGTGAACACCGGAGCGATCGACCCGCTCGATGCGCTGGCTGCTTTCTGCGCGCGCGAAGACCTGTGGTTCCACGTGGACGGCGCGTACGGGGCCCTGGCCGTGCTCTCGCCGGCGCTCGCGCCGCTCTTCTCCGGGCTGGCGCGCGCCGATTCGGTCGCCGCCGATCCCCACAAGTGGCTCTACGTTCCCTACGAGGCCGGCGCCACGCTCGTGCGCGAGCCGGGACGGCTGGGCGCCACGTTCCGCCGCTTCCCGGAGTACCTCGCGTCCGACGCCGAGAGCCCGTTTCCGGGGCCCGCCTGGTTCGCGGAGCGCGGCGTCGAGCTCTCCCGCGGCTTCAAGGCGCTCAAAGTGTGGATGGGATGGAAGACCCACGGCCGGCGCGGATACGCGGCGAGCATCGAGAATGACGTGCGCCTCGCGCGATTTCTTTCCGATACGGTGGACGATCGCCCGGAGTTCGAGAGGCTCGCCGAAACCGTCCTCTCGATCGTGAACTTCCGCTACAAGCCGGCCGGCCGGGTCCTCCCGGACGCGGATCTGGACGCGGTGAACCGCAGGATCGTCAACCGCCTCGTCGGCGACGGGTCCTTCTTCCTGGCCCCCACGATCCTGAAAGGCCGGACGGCGCTCCGGGTCTGCATCGTCAACTTCCGCACGCGGGAAGAAGACCTGCTCGCCCTGCTTGACGAAGCCGCCCGCATCGGAGCGACGCTGACGGGGAGCTAGCAGATCAGCGGGCGGGGTGCGAGGAGCACGGCAGGGGATTGCCCCCCTCACTCTTTTTATCCGCCGCCGTGTTCGGCGCGCAACGCCTGCCTGCGGGCCCCCCTCACCCCAACCCTCTCCCCGAGCCCGGGGCGAGGGGGCAGAGCTGCGCCACCGCCACGATGGTGGCTAAAGCTCGCAGCGGGAGG
>JBDUBI010000206.1:0-9110 GCA_040004225.1 Acidobacteriota bacterium | reverse complement strand
GTGAGGGGGAGTCCGTCGCCTTCGCTCACTGCGGGACCTGCGTTCGCCTGCGGGCTCGACCGCCCGGGTGGTCCCTGCGTTCGATGCGGCTCCGCAGCGGGAGGCTCCTCCACCGTCGCTCCCGATCCCGCAGCGGGAGACTCCTCCCACTGCGAGCTTAGCCACCATCGAGGTGGAGGCGCAGCTCCGCCCCCTCGCCCCGCGCTCGGGGAGAGGGTTGGGGTGAGGGGCAGCGATTGTCAGGAAGGCGATGCCGCGAAACGGCTGGCTTACGGCGTCCCCGCGCTCAGGGGGAGAGAGGGTTGGGGGCCACACGGGCCCCCCCGGACGGGAAACGGGGGCGCTAGAACTCCGTCCCGATGTAGAACGAGGTCTTCAGGCCCGAATAGGTCTTTCGGAAGTCCGTCAAGTGGGCGAAGTCCCAGTGGAGCAGCAGCCCCAGGAACGAGAACTGGATCCCGTACCCGTAGGACCCGCGTCCGTCCACTAACTGGTGATTGCCGGCGTCCCAGAAGCGGAACTTCTGGTCCTTCAGCGCGGCGCCGCCGACGTCGATGAAAAACCGCCCGCGGATGTTTCCGAACCCGCCGAAGGGGAAGGCGAGGAGGTCGATCAGCGGAAAGCGGAATTCGATGTTGCCGTAGCCGATCGTATTTCCGATCTGCTCGCGGAAATCGAGCCCCCGGAGGGTGTCCAGGCCGCCGAAGTAGTAGACGTTCGGAAAGTTGCCGGTTGAGCGGGCGCCGAAAAGACGGATGGCGATCAGCGACCGCTCGGTGATCTTGAAGTAATGGCGCAGATCGACCGTCACGTCGGCGGTCAGCGTGGACCCGTTGGAGACCGGCACCCCGTTCAAGTCGGTCGTGTTCGAGTTGCGCTTCAAGTCGGGGGCCCAGGTGTAGCCAAAACGATATCTCCGCCCCGAGAGAGGCCCCCACTCGCGGTACAGCACCGTGTCGCCGACGAACGCGACGCCCGCCTGAGGGTAGTTGTCGGTGCGCGGGCTCACCAGGAACTGCTGAGACCCGTCGTTGTTCCGGATCGCGAAAGGGAAGTCGTAGGAACGGGATATGTAACCGAGCTGCCCTTCGATCCGATGATAGCGGGACAGCGGATATTGAAGGAGGGCCATGCCGCCCGTGACGCGGTACGCGCGGCGGTCCCGGACGAGACGGTCCTGGCCGAAGCGCTGGTCGACCGCCAGAAAGTACGTCCGGTCGTCAAAGAGCTGGATCCCCTTCTGAAGCCGGTGCGACAGGTCGAGGTAAGTGAAGTTGAAATTCGTAAACGACGAGAGCGACTGGAAAATCGCATAGAGACGCCGGTCGCCGAGGTTGTCGCCGAAGATCAGCACCGTGTTCGAAACGAACGTCTGGTCCGTGTTGACGCCGGCGTTGACCTGAGCGTCCTCGAGCTGCAGCTTGCGCGAGATCTTCGGCGTGACCTTCTCCGGGTCGACCGAAACTTCGATTGCGGGCTGGAAAGGCGTCACGCCGCCCGGGCCGACCGGGGACGCAATGGGCGCCAGCTCGTTCAACCGCTTGTAGGGTTTTTTCGAGTCGGCGATGTAGAGGGTGAAGCGCCGCTTGTAGTACGCCGAGAAAACGAGCTTTTCGGTGTTGTCCTTGCCGACGAACACGGTGGGGGAGAACACGCCCGCCACCACGTTGGTGTGCATGAGCGTCTCGCCGGTCTCGAGGTTGATCGAATAGATGTTGTAGATGCCGGCGTCCCGGTCCGAGGTGAAGAAGAGTCGCTTGCCGTCGGGAGACAGCGAAGGGTCCTCGTCGTTCCAGTCCCCGTACGTGATCTGTTCGCGCGAATCCGGGGACTCCGGGTGAAACCGGAAGATCTTCGACTTCGTCCCCCGCACGGAGGAGTAGTAGATAAAGCGGCCGTCGGGCGAGAAGGCGGGCGCGAAATCCCAGGCGTCGTCGTCTGTCAGGTTGGTCAACGCGCGAGAGTTCATATCGTAGGAAAAGATGTCCGATCGTCCGCCTCGCAACGCGCGGAAGACGACCAGATTGCCGTCGGACGAGAACGAGGGGTTCAACTGCTGGTCCAGATCGGGCATTTCGACGCGCTCCCGGATGCCCCCCGTCAGGGCGTTTAAGAGGAGCAGGTCGCGTCCCCGCTCGCGACGGGCGAAAACCGCGACAGTGTTCCCGTCCGGTGAGACGCCGACGTCCGCGCCGCTCTGGGGACCCGTCGTCACCCATTGCGAAACGAGGTATTCGTAACTGGTGGTGTAACCGCGCGTCAGATTCTTGTAAATCTTCCGATCGCGGGTCGACAGCACGATGACGTCCGCGTCCTCCTTGTAGGTGGAGAGCGCGACGACGAAATCGCCCGAGGGGTACGCGCGCGGCGAGGTCTCCGCCGAGGGGGTGTCGACGACCTTGAACTTCTCGCCGAAGTCGATCGGCTCGCCTTTCTCCGCGAGGATCTTGAGGTATCGGGCCCGCAGGTACCGCCGGAACTTGATGTCGAAGTCTTCGCCCGTGATGTTGAACTGCCGCTTGACGGCCTTCTCGATCGAGGGCCCGATCTGGTTGCGGAACTCGTAGACGAACTCGCGCACCGAGTCCTTCCCCCATTCCGCCGCCATGAAATCGAAGACGGCGTGTCCGAAGCGGTAGGCGAAGAAGCCTTCGATTCCGCGCTTGGTGATTTCCGGGACCTGGTCGGCGAGCACCGCGTCCCGCAGCACCATCCGGTCCTTGTTGTCTTCGTCATTGCCGAAATAGGAGGCCATGCCCTCCGTGAGCCACTGAGGCGCGTTCGTCGTGGCGGCGCGCAGGTAGTTGCCGCCGAACAGGATCTCGAACTGGAAGACGTGGGTGAGCTCGTGAGCGATCAGCTGTTGCAGCTTTTCTTCGGGCAGGTCGACGGGCAGCACCATCCGGTTGCGCGAGGGAAGCGCGAAGGCGCCGACACCCTCCGGAATGAAGTTTAAGAGGGTGTTCGTCTGCTCGAAGTCGGAGTGAGTCGCGTAATAGATCAGGTTGATCGGCTTGGGGATCTGGAAATTGAGCTGACGGGAGATGTCGTCGTACGCGCTCTCGGCGTAGGACGCCACCTTCTGAAGAGAGGGACGCTCCTTCTCGTAGAAGTAGATCGTGAAGTGGGTCGAGCGGTAGGTCTTCCATTCGAACTTGTCGTAGGCGATCTTGTTCTCGCCGAACCCCTGCTCCTGTCCGAGAGCCGCCGACGCGGCACTGAACAGAAGCGACACGATCAGCAGCGATTTCTTCATTCAGGGGCTCCCGTCGACAAATGTCAGTCGGTGAAGATGTATCGGTCGGCTTCGCGCTCGCGGGCGACGAAGAGGTTCAAAATCTGATTTTCGAGCGAGAACAGGTTTTCGAAGAGTCCCTGAAGCTCGTCGGCCCGACGCCCGCCGGTCTGGCGGAAGTCCTTGAACTCGTCCTGCAGAATCTTCTCTCCCGTGCGGCCGTCGAAAACGAGAAACACGATGTCGAAGACGAACCCGGTCTGCTCCACGTACACCTGCCGGTAGTAGGTCTGGCCGTTGATCGGGGAGTTGTACTCCTCGGTCTTGTAGCCGGAGCGGTCTTCGACCCGGAACTCGAGCGTTCCCGAAACGACGATTTCGGCGCCCGTCGCCGTTCCGACGGACCGCCAGAATTCCGCCGCGCGCCCGAGCTCCGCGAGGTTCTGCGTTGGAAGCTTCATCTCCGGCGGCGTCTCGATGACTTCGAGCTTTGTCTTCTTGTCGATCTGCTTTTTCAGAAAGCGGTGAAATTCCGCCTGGAGATCGACGTTCTGCAGTCTCTTGTCCTTCGAACGCTCCGCGTCCTGCACGAGGAGGAACGGCGCCAGGGCGATCTTTTCGTTTCCTCGCAGCGGCAGTCGGGGCTTCAAGGGAAGCTTCAGTCGCACCTGGGAGACCCCGGCCAACGCCGGAGCGGCGGTCAGCATCGGAAGCAGGAGCGCGAGGCTGAATGCGGCGCCGGTCCGAAGTCGGTTTCTATGAGCCACTGGCGGCCTTTCCGGTCGTCCGCGTGTACGAGGTGTAGAACTCCGCGAATCGCGCGTAGTTGCGGCGGATGTAGGTGTCTTTGGGATCGAGCTCGAGAGCCCGTTTGTATTCCCCGAGGGCGCGCGCATATTCCCCGGTGGCTTCCAGAGCCACGGCCAGGTTGTTGTGGGCCCGTGCGTTGTTCGGCTCCCGGGCGATCGCCTGCTCGAAGCGGAACGACGCCTCTCGCCAGAGGCCTTTCCGGGCGACCTCCGTTCCGAAGGCGATCTGCGACGCCGCTTTGTCCGTTCGGGAGTAACCCGCGCATCCGATCGCGGAGGTCAGAAGGCACGAGAGCAGGACCAGAAAAACAGGTCGTCGCGTCACAATTTTCTCCGATCGCCGGCGGCTATTATAGGAAAGCCTCTGCGCGCGATTTTGTTCCCTCGGAAGGCGTTTGACGGCGCCTCTCGTGACAACTCGGAAGAGAGCTCCCCGGGAACAGGCGCAAACTGGGACCTTCCAGGCTGTTTACGCCCCTCACGCGGCACCTCAAGAAAGGATTAAGGAGCCCCTGGATCCGTCGCCGACTTCGACCCTGCTCCGCCGCCTCGCCTTTTCCTGGGCGCGGTCACCGTTGCTTTCCCCGGGCCGGCTCTGGCCCGTCGTCCGCGCCCTGGGCGGTGTCGAAGCGACCCTCGGCTCGTCCGAAGGGGATCTCGCCTCCGGGCTGAAGTCCGTGGAGCGCGCTCGCGCCCTGCTGCGTTCCCCCGGCGACCGGGAAGCCGAGCGCTGGGCCGCGGACGTCGAGCGGTCCGGCATCTCGCTCGTGACAGCGTTTGACGACGCCTACCCGACGGCGCTCGCCGAGATCCCCGATCCGCCGTTTCTCCTCTTCGCCCTCGGGAATCTGGCGCGGCTGTCGCTGCCGGCCGTCGCCGTCGTGGGATCCCGCGGCGCGACGCGCTACGGCCGCGAAGTCGCCGCCCGCCTGGGCCGGGACCTCTCTCTGGCGGGCGTGTGCGTCGTGTCCGGCTTCGCGCGGGGAGTCGACGCGGAAGCTCATGCCGCCGCCCGGGAGGGTTCCGGCGGCACAATCGCGGTGCTCGGGTGCGGCATCGATGTCGATTACCCGAGGGAGAACTCCCGCCTGAAGGACTCGCTCCGCACGGGGCACCTGATCCTTTCAGAGCACGCACCCGGGGAGGAACCGAGGGCGGCGAATTTTCCGATCCGGAATCGCATCATCGCCGGGCTTTGCTCGGGCGTCGTCATCGTCGAGGCCTCGCGCAGGAGCGGGTCCCTGATCACGGCGCGGCTCGCGGCGGACTTCGGACGGGATGTCTTCGCCGTCCCCGGGAGCATCTTTTCGGAAACCTCGATCGGTGCCCACGAGCTCCTGCGCGACGGGGCGATCCTCTGCCGCGGGGCCGAGGACGTGCTTTCCGAGCTTTTCCCCGCGATCGGCGGTCCGACCCGGCCCCGTGTCTCCGCGCCGGGATCCGCGGTCGATCTCTCGCCGGACGCCCGCGCTCTGCTGCGGGCCATGGGCCGGGAGGGGAGCGCCACGCCGGACGAGCTGGCGGAGGAAGCGGACCTGCCTGCCGCGACCGTTCTGGCGGCGCTTTTCGAGCTCGAAGCCGCCGGACTCGCCCGAATCGACGGCGGAGGGCGATACGCGCTTTTGGAGGGCCCCGTTGCCCCCTGAGGGCGAAGCTCCCGCTGCCCGGTCGCGTGCTCCCGGCACCCGCGGAGAAGCCATTGGCCGGGCGGGCGTCGAAGGGCCGGCGATCGAGACCCCCTCCCCGACCGCCGCGGCGCGTAGCGTCTTGATGCGTTTAGTATCAATGGTTTACGGGGCTGGAATAAGGCCCTGTTATGGGAACCGGAGAAACCGGGCGTTTGCGCTTTCCGCGTGGATATGCCAGTTTCCTACCCCCCCATGACCCGTTCTCTCGTCATCGTCGAGTCGCCCGCCAAGGCGAAGACTCTCGAAAAATTTCTCGGTAAGGACTTCCGCGTCCTCGCCTCGTATGGCCACGTCCGGGACCTGCCGAAGAAGGGTCTGGGCGTGGACCGCAGCCATTCCTACGAGCCCACATACGAAGTCCTGGCGGGCAAGGAAAAGACCCTCGCGGACCTGAAAAAGGCGGCGCGCACCTCCGACGCGGTCTACCTGGCCGCCGACCCGGACCGGGAGGGAGAAGCGATCTCCTGGCACCTGTACGAGTCCCTGAAGGCCTCCGGGAAAGGGGTCGGGGGCAAGGACACGTTCTTCAAGCGCGTCCGGTTCAACGAAATCACGAAGAAGGCCGTCCTCCAGGCGATGGAAGATGCCGGCGAGATCGACGCGCGCAAGGTCGACGCCCAGCAGGCGCGCCGGATTATCGACCGCCTGGTGGGATACGAGGTCTCCGACCTGCTCTGGAAGAAGATCTGGCGCGGCCTTTCCGCGGGGCGGGTCCAGACGGTGGCGCTCCGCATCATCTGCGAGCGTGAGCAGGCCATCGAGGCCTTCCGGCCGGTCGAGTACTGGATTGCCGACGCGGAGCTCGAAGGCAGCACCCCCCCCGTCTTTCCCGCCCGGCTCGTCTCCTTCGAAGGCACGAAGTTGAAGTTCGATGGCACCGACCCGCGACTCGACTCGGAAGCGGCGGCGATGCGCGTCCGGGAAGACGTCGCAAACGCGGCCTGGACCGTCACGAGGGTCGAAAGCGCCGAGCGGAAGAAAAACCCCGCACCCCCCTTCATCACGTCCCAGCTGCAGCAGGCCGCGGCCCGCCGGCTGGGATTTGCGGTGCGCCGCACGATGCAGGTGGCTCAGCGGCTGTACGAAGGCCGGGAGATCCCCGGACGGGGGACGGTCGGTCTCATCACCTACATGCGCACGGACTCGACGCGCGTTTCCAACGACGCCCTGACGGGAGTGCGCGAGCACATCCAGGCCCGGTACGGGCCCGACACGCTTCCCGACTCGCCGCGGTTCTTCAAGAGCCGGCGCGACACGCAGGACGCTCATGAGGCGATCCGACCGACGTACCTCGACCTGCCGCCGGAGAAGGTCGCCAACTTTCTCGCGCCCGACGAGTCGAAGGTTTACCGCCTGATCTGGGAGCGCTTCGTCGCCTCCCAGATGAACCCGGCGGTCTACGACACGACGTCCGCCGACATCTCCGCCGGCAAGGCGGTCTATCGCGCGAATGGATCGACGCTGAAGTCTCCGGGCTGGCTCGCGGCGTACGGCGTCGCGGCCGAGGAGGAAGAGGAAAGCGATCGCCCCGAGAAGGACAAGGACAAGGAGAGGGAGGGCTCGCGCCTTCCGCCCTTAATCGAAGGGGAGACGCTGAAGCTCGTCGCCGTCATCCCTGAGAAGAAGTCGACGCAGCCCCCGCCGCGCTTCAACGAGGCGTCGCTCGTCAAGTTCCTGGAAGAGAACGGCATCGGCCGGCCTTCGACGTATGCCGAGATCCTGCGCAAGATCGAGGACCGCGAGTACGTGCGCAAGAAGGATCGGCGATTCATCCCGACGGCGCTCGGCCGCACCGTGATCGAGCTGCTGCTCCCGTACTTCGGCGATTTCTTCGAGACGTCCTACACCGCTCGGATGGAAGAGCGGCTGGACGAAGTCGAAGACGGCACGCTTCCCTGGAAGACCGCGATTGCGGAATTCGACAAGACCTTCACCGCGGATCGCAACAGGGCGCTCGAGGAGATGGTCTCCGGAAAGGCGGGCATCCCTCTGGGCGAGGCGCGAAAGCTCCTTTCCTTCCCGGTCGTGCCCGCGACTTCCGAGGCGTGCCCGAAGTGCGGGAAGAAGCTGAAGCTCCGAATGGGAAAGAACGGCCTGTTCGTCGCCTGCAGCGGATATCCCAGCTGCACGTTCACCGAGAACATCCCCGACCCCGAGGAAGACTCCTTCGACGCGACGGACCTCGAGAGCACGACCTGCGAGGAGTGCGGTTCGCCGATGAAGCTGCGGCAGAGCCGCTCCGGGTCCGCGTTTCTCGGCTGCACCGCGTATCCCAAGTGCCGCAACGTGGTGAACGTCGTGATGGCGGGAGGCAAGGCCGAGGCGCGGCCCGACGAGCCGACAGGGGAGAACTGCCCCGATTGCCAGCACGCGCTCGTCAAACGGCACGGCCGGTTCGGCGCGTACGTCTCCTGCTCGAACTATCCGGCCTGCCGGTATAAGCCCCCGAAGCCCGTCCGCGACACGGGCGTCCGCTGTCCCAAGGATGGCGGGGTCATCGCCGAGCGCCGCGGCCGCTTCCGTCCCTTTTACGGCTGCGTGAACTATCCCGCGTGCGACTTCACGCTGTCGGTCCGGCCGATCCCGGAGGCCTGCCCCCAGTGCGGGAATTCCTACCTGCTCCACCGGGAGCGCAAGGGCGGCAACGTCTTCGCGTGCGACAGGGCCGGGTGCGGGTTCGAGAAGGAAGCGGGACCGATTCCCGAGATGCAGGACATCTTTCTGCCGTCGACGCCGTCGGCTAAAAAGGCGACCGCGGCCAGGAAGAGCCGGTCCCGGAAGCCCGGATCTCCGTCTTCGCTGGCGGAAGGGTCCGTCGAAACGGGGCAGCCGCCGGCGGCGTTGGTCTCTGCCGGGGGCGCCGCCCGCAAGGCTCCCCGCCCCGCGGCGAAACCGAAGAAGGCGGCCCCGCGCCGCCGCGCTGGCTAGCAGCTAGCTCCCTTCCGCCGGCCGCTTCCGCTGCCCCGGGCGGGGAGGAGACGCCACGGTCTTCGCCGCGCGACGCTGGCGAGTCTCGCCTAGAATCTCCGCCAGTGCCGGCCTCGCCAATCCAGTTCCGTTTCGCCGCGCGAGTGCTCGCCGCGGCGATCCTCGTCCTCGGAATGGGGTCGGGCATCGCCCGGGCCGACAAAGAGCTCCACTGGCGGGCGCTCGACGTGGCCGCGCGGCTCGATGCCGACGGCCGGCTCCACGTGGTCGAGCGCCACATCATGGTCTTCACGGGCGATTGGAATGGCGGCGAGCGGCTGTTCCGCCTCTTCCCGGGCCAGGCACTTTCGCTCGAGGCAGTGAGGCGCTTCGATCCGGCCACGGAGGGAGCCGCCGCGCGCGACCTCGTGCGGGGCGACCTCGGCGCCCTCGACCACTACGACATGACGG
>JBDUBI010000130.1:0-9155 GCA_040004225.1 Acidobacteriota bacterium | reverse complement strand
TCACCCCAACCCTCTCCCCGAGCGCGGGGCGAGGGGGCAGAGCTGCGCCTCAGCCTCGCTGGTGGCCGGTGCCTTCGCCGCGCACGGCGAAGGCAGCTCCCGCAGTGACGGAGGCGACGGTTGGCGACGGTTGGCAACGGAATTTCTCGGGTATGATCTCGCGTTCGAAATCGAACCCGCTCCCGGCGCGGGAAGAAAGAGAAGGAACCGATGGCGACGACCAGCGCCCGCCCCGTGAAGATGCCCAAAAAAGAGCTCGAGCGGTTTCGCCGCCTTCTCACCGAGAAGAAGACCAGTCTTTCGGCCGATCTCGCCAAGACCCGCAACGCGGAGGAAGAGACGGGCGACGAGGCCACGCAGGACATCGCGGACAAGGCGGTCTCCTCCTACACACGCGAGTTCCTGCACTCCCTCTCCGACAACGACCGAAACAGCCTTCTCCTGATCGACCAGGCGCTCGGCCGCATCGACGACGGGTCCTATGGAAACTGCCTCAACTGCGGCACGACCATGAACGAAAAGCGGCTGAACGCCGTGCCATGGGCTCCCCATTGCGTCGAATGTCAGGAGCTCGCCGAAAAGGGGCTGCTCGAGGGCTGAGCCGCGCCGGGTTGGCAGTCGCTATTTCGAAGGGCGAAGGGCGAACCGGTCGGGCGGCTCCGCCGGCAGAAGTTCCGACGCGAATCCGTGCGCCGATTCCCTTCGCATGATGAGAATTGAAACCGATGACGGCGGCTGATTGACCCGCAGCAGATTCTCGTCCGACGCGATCCCGCTGTTCGGCGACGCTCCCTCAGTCGTGCTCGTGACCGGCGACGTGGCGTTCTTCGTCGACGAGCGGGCGGGCGAAGTGCTCGAGAAGCTCGCCGGACAGGACGGCGAAGCGCTTCGATTCGGGGATGAAGCGCCCGCGGACGCCATCGCGGATGCCCTGTTGAATCGATCCCTCTTCTCGCCGCGCCGGGTCGTCGCCTTCGACATCGGGCGGATTCTGGGCACGGACTCCGCCGGAGTGCTCGCGGGCAAAGCGTGCGAGGCGTGGGGCCTCGGAACTCCCTCCGGGCGGCGCGAGGCGTTCCGTCACATGCGCGCGGTTCTCTCCGCGCTCGGTCTTTCCCTGGCGGCCGATCCGGCCGACACGGCGGAGACCGTTGCCAAAAAGACGCGGCGCAAAGAGAACGCTCCCGCCTTAGCCGAGATCCTGCGCGAGCTGCCGGAGGGAAAGGGCGGCTCGGCCGCCCTTCAGAGCGCCATCCGTCTGCTCTTGGAACGCGGGAACGACGGGACCGTCGCCGTGGTGACGGCGACCTCGCCGCCGGCGGGAGGATTGCTTGCGGAGATCGCGGCCCGGGGCCTCGTGCTGGAGATCCAGATCGGCGAGAAACGCGAGGCGGCCGGCCCCGAGCTGAAGCGTCTGGCGAGCGCGCGCGCGAAGGAGCGCGAGGTCACGGTCCAGCCGGACGCCCTCCAGCGCCTGCTCGTTCAAACGGACTTCGTTCCGGCGATGTTCGTGGCGGAGCTCGAAAAGCTGCTCGAGGTCGCGGGTCCGGGGGGCCGCGTGGAAGCCGCCGACGTCCGGCAGAGCGTGGAAGACGCGGCCTCGGAAGACGTCTACCTTTTCTTTGATGCGATCGGCCGGCGCGACGCCGCCGACTCGCTCCAGAGGCTGTCCCGCCTCTTCTCCAGCAGGCCGGTCCGGACCGGCGAGCGGGATGTCGACACCGATGAGCAATGGCCCTTCAAGTTCCTCGCGATGGTGACGGGAGAGATTCGCCACATGCTCCTGATCCGCGCCTCGCTCTCGGAACCCGGCGCGCCCGCCTTCGATCGCAACATGTCGTACCCCGTGTTCCAGGCCCGAATTCTCCCGAGGCTGGCCGAACCCGTGGTGGCGTTCGGTCGGTCTCCGTTCGCCGCGCGCGGGGGAGCCGTCGCCGGATACCTCTGGTACAAGGCGGCACAGCGGGCTTCGCGCTACACGGTCCGCGAGCTCGCCCGCGCCCTCTCCCGCGCCGCCGAAGTGGACGTGCAGTTGAAGAACTCCACTCCCACCCTGGAAGCGCTGACGTCCTGGATCGGGGGATTGCTCGCGGGAAGGTAACCGGGCCATCGCGCGGATCGGGGAGCCGGCATCGCTCCCGGGGCCCGGCCGCTCGACCCCGTCTCTCCACTAAGATACGCACCAACTTGGCCGAACGCTTCACTCTCGATCTCGCGCCCCGAACGGCTCTCGTGACGGGCGGTTCCCGCGGAATCGGCCGCGCGATTGCCGAGCAGCTCTGTCTCGCGGGCGCCCGCGTCGCGGTCGGGTACCGGTCCGATGAGAGCGCCGCCAACGGGCTCGTCCGGGAGCTTCGCCAGGCCGGCGGGGAGGCGATGGCGCTCGCGGGCGACGTCGCCGATCCCGGCGAGGCTCGGCAGCTCGTGCGCGACGTCGTCGCCGCCTGGGAGCGCCTCGACATCGTCGTCAACAACGCCGGGATCTGGGAGGCGGACCAAGCGGGGCACGGCGACCTCGAGGTCTGGGACCGCGCGCTCGCCGTCAATGTCCGCGGGTGCTTTCTCGTGACGGACGCCGCCATTCCGCACCTCGCCCGGACGGGCGGCGCGATCGTTTTCGTCTCCTCGACCGCCGCGCAGCGCGGAGAGGCCGGCCACTCCGCGTACGCCGCCAGCAAGGGCGCCCTGATCTCGTACACAAAGTCCCTGGCGGCGGAGCTCGGTCCGGCGGGGATCCGGATCAACTGCGTGGCGCCGGGCTGGGTGGACACCGAAATGACGTCGGCAGCTCTGAACGACCCGGCGCGCCGCGCCGAGATCGAGAGCTCGATTCCCATCGGCCGCATCGCGTCGCCGAAGGACGTTGCGGGCGCCGTCCTCTTCCTGGTGTCGGACCTGGCGAGGCACCTGCAGGGAGAGGTCGTCAACGTCAACGGCGGGAGCGTGCTCGTCGGCTGACGGGGACCACCTGATGGAAAAGCTCGACCGCCGCGACTGGCGCTTCGTCGTCGCCTGCCTCGCGATCTCGATCGCCGGGGCCGCCATCACCTCCGCTCTTTTCCGCCGGGCTTTCCCCGAGGCGGCCATCGAGTTTCGTGTTCCGCGGACGGAGGCGCGGCAGCAGGCGGAGAGGTTCCTGAAGGAGCGCGGCCGCCCGACGGCCGGAACGCGTTTTGCCGGCCGATTCGGACTCGATGAGGAGCCGAAGGTGTACCTCGAGCGCGAGCTCGGACTCGATCGCGCGTCGCGCCTCTACGGAAGGGACGCGAAGATCTGGCGGTGGGACATGCGCTGGTTCCGCTCGGCCGTCAAGGAGGAAGAACGGGTTTCCATCACACCCCTCGGCAATCTCGTTTCGTGGGATTCCGTCCGGCGGGAGGATGCGCCGGGGGAGCGCCTCCCGCGCGAGCGGGCGCGCGCGCTCGCCGCCGCGTTTCTCTCGCAGCGGGGCCTCGATCCGACGGCCCTGACCCCGATCGAATCCTTTCCGACGGAACGTCCGAAGCGGACCGACTGGACGTTCGTCGACGAGCGGCCGGGCTTCCGGATGAAAGACGCGAGCGTCCGATATCGCACGATCGTGGCGGGCGGCGAGGTCGTCGCGTTCGACGAGTTTGTCCACGTCCCGGAGGCGTGGCAGCGCGATTACCGAACGCTGCGTTCGAAGAACGAGGCAGCGGGGCAGGCGGCCACGTTCGGTCTGCTCCTGACGGTCCTCGCCATGGCCGGAGTTCTCTTAACCCGCATATCGCGCAAGGACGTGCGGTGGGGTGTCGTCGGCGGATTCGGCCTGGCCGGGTTCGTCCTGGCGCTCCTCTCGACCCTGAACAACCTGCCGCTGACCCTCTACGAGTACGACACGGCAAGCCCCCTTTCGAGCCACCTCACGAACCATCTGGTCCTGGGGATCCTGGGCGCGCTCGCGGCGGGCGCCGGAATCGCGTGCGTGATCGCGGCCGCGGAGCCTCCGTATCGCCAGCGATTCCCGGGGCAGCTGTCGCTCTCGGGGATCTTTTCGTTCCGGGGCCTGCGCTCGAAACGGTTTTTCCGGGGGGTTCTCTCAGGCTACGCGCTCGTCGCGTTCTTTTTCGCCTATCAGGCCGTCTTTTACGTCGTCGCCGCGCGATTTGGCGCGTGGTCGCCCGCGGACGTGCCGTACAGCGACATGTTGAGCACCGCGTTCCCCTGGGCGACGGTCCTCTTGGTCGGCTTCTTCCCGGCGGTCTCGGAGGAGGGAATCAGCCGCATGTTCTCGATCTCGTTCCTCGACGGGCTCGGGGCGGGGCGTTTCCTGGCCGTCGTGGTGCCGGCGTTTATATGGGGATTCGGCCACGCGGCGTATCCCAACCAGCCCTTTTACATCCGCGGCGTCGAAGTGGGTGTCGCGGGTGTGGTGATCGGTCTCGTGATGCTTCGGTACGGAGTCCTGCCGCTCCTGGTGTGGCACTTCACGGTGGACGCGCTTTACACGGCGCTCGTCATGCTCCGGTCTCATAACAGCTACTACGTGATCTCGGGCGCCGTCGCCGCCGGGATCCTCCTCGTCCCGCTCGCCGCTTCCATCCTTCTCGCCTGGAAGCACGGCGGCTTTGCGCCGGAGGAGGGCGTGACGAATGCGGATCTCGGCAGCGCTCCCGCTCCCGCTCCCCGGGCGATTAGCGCGGAGCCTTCGGCGCCGGTCCGCCGCGTGTCCCGGCGCGCGTTGACGGCCGCCGGACTCGCGGCGGCCGTGCTTCTCGCCGGCTGGCTCGTCCCGGCGCGCGGCGGACGGATCGGGCGCGACGAGGTCGGGCGCGCTCGCGCGGAGTCGATCGGCCGCGCCTTTCTGAAAGCGAACGGCGTCGACCTCGGCCGGTACCGCTCCGTGACCTATGGAGGAACGGGATTCGCGCTCGACTCCGATGCGCGGGGCGAGGAGCCGGTGGAGTCGGGGCGCATGCCCGGCTTTTCCGATTCCGCGGCGCGCTACGTCGTCGCGAAGGGCGGGACCGCCGCGTTCGAAAAGCTGGGGTCCGCCGCTCTGCCGGTGAACTTCTGGGTGACCAGATTTCTGGAGCCGGGGCGCAAGGAGGAGTGGAAAGTCTTCGTCGATCCGCGGCGCGCGCGCGTCATCGGATACCTGAATCCGCGGGAAGAGGCGGCACCCGGCGGCCCTCCTCCCGGAGAAGCCCGGGCCCGCGAGCGCAGCCTCGGGACCGCTGCCGCTCTGGGGTATCCCGGGGCCGAGTACCGGGTGCTCGAAGTCGGAACGCGCGCGCGTCCGAAGCGTGTGGATACCACCGTGACTCTCGAGTCGCGCGGCGCGAAGATCGGAGACGCGGCGCCCCGCCTGACGGCGATCTTCGAGGGCAGCCGCCTTTCCGCCTTCTATTCCACGATCCACATTCCCGAGTCGTATCTCGAGGCGGAGCGGCGCCGGACCGCCCTCGACTGGCTCCTGGTCGGATTGCGAGTCGTCGCGCTCGGTTCCTTTCTGGGGTTCGCGATCGTTCTCTTTCTGCGCGCCGTCAGGCGGCCCGAGGTTCGGTGGAGAGGACTGCTCCGCCCCCTCGTCCCGGTCGCCCTCCTCGCGGCGGCGGCCCTGGCGAATCGGGTCCCGGGCCTGCTGCGGCAGTACCGCACGGAGATTCCGCTGTCGACGTTTCGCTTCTCGGCCACGCTGTCACTCGTCATCGTCTGGCTGCTGATCCCCTGCGGAGCGGCCATCGCCTACGTCCTCTTCGCTTCCGCGCGCCCGGGGTGGCGCCGCGCGCTGCGGCGGCAGGGAGGCATCGGAGACGCCTTGCTTCGAACGGCGATCGCGGTCGCGGGGCTGGCCGGCCTGTCGCGATGGTCCTCGATCGCGGCGAGGTCTTTTCCGGACCTGTTCCGTCCGGACCCCTCTCTCCCGGGATCGCTCGACCTCGCTCTCCCCGCGATCGCGGTCCTCTCGGCGGCCGCTTTCGCGACGTTTGGCACGGCGTCGGCCGCCTCGGCTGTGGCTCTCGGGTCCCGCGAGGCTTTTCTTCGCCGCAGGTCCACGCGGATCGCGCTCGCCGCCGGGGCCCTCTTGGCCCTCCTTCCCTCCTCGCCCCATTCGACGCTGGAGCTCGCGGGCGAGCTCGCGGGGTCGCTCGCGCTTCTCGCGTGGATGGCGGTCTGCGCGTTCGTCCTCCTGAGAGACCACGTCGCGGCCTGGGTCCTCTTCGGCGCGGCCGCGTTCGGCGGGCCCGCGGCCATCCGCCTTCTCTCTCAGCCGGCCGCGCCGGACCGGATTGCCGGCGCCGCCGGCCTCCTGCTCCTCGCCGCGGTCGCGGTCGCGCTCATCGGGACTGGCGCGCGGGAGCCGTCGCTCGATCCCGCCCCGGCGCCTGTGGCCCCGGAGAGCGCCTCGTGAGGCGCGAGGCCGCTGGTGTTCTGCTCGCGCTCCTCCTCGCTTCCGGGCCGCACCGCGTGGAAGCCGCGGAGGCTTCGACGCTCACCGGCCCTGCGCTGACCGCCCGGGTCCGCGCCTACCGGGCCGCGCACGAGGTCGAGATCGTGCGGGAGCTCGCGGGGTTGCTCTCGCGGCCGAACGTCGCCTCCGACACGGAGAACATCGAGAAAAGCGCGGCGGCGGTCGCGTCGCTTCTCGAAAAGCGCGGAATCCGCGCCGAGCTCCTCCGGGTTCCCGGCGCTCCTCCGGTCGTATACGGAGAGCTTTCAACGCCCGGTGCGCGCCGCACTCTCGTCCTATATGCGCACTACGACGGGCAGCCCGTGGTGCCCGCCGAGTGGAAGGGGGACCCCTGGAGCCCGGTGCTGCGCGATGCGGCGCTCGAATCCGGGGGACGCGAGGTGAGCCTCGACGGCCTGCGGGCCCCGATCCCGCCGGAATGGCGGCTCTACGGCCGCTCGGCCAGCGACGACAAGGCCCCCGTCGTCGGGCTCGTCACCGCTCTCGACGCTCTCCGCGCCGCGGGCGTCCCCCTCGCCGTGAATCTGAAGTTCTTCTTCGAGGGGGAAGAGGAAGCGGGCTCCCCACATCTCGCGGAGATCCTGGATCGGTACGGGGAGAAACTGAAGGCCGACCTCTGGATCCTCTTCGACGGCCCCGTGCACCAGTCGCGGCGGATGCAGGTCTACTTCGGCGCGCGCGGGGTCACGGATGTCGCAATCACGCTGTACGGTGCGACGCGGCGGCTCCACAGCGGGCACTACGGCAACTGGGCGCCCAACCCGACCGCTCAGCTGGCGAGCCTGATCGCGAGCATGCGGGATACAAACGGCAGGATCACGATCCCCGGGTTCTCGGACGCCGTCCGGCCCCTGGGCGAGATCGAGCGGCGAGCCCTCGCCGCCGCTCCGGACGTCGACGCCGCGTTGAGGGAGGAGCTCGGGATCGGCCAACCCGAAGGGGGAGGGGAATCCCTCCTCGCGGCGATCCAGCGGCCCGCCTTGAATGTCCACGGAATTTCGGGCGGCGAGACGGGCGCTCGCTCGACCAACTCGATTCCGACCGAGGCGACCGTGGCGATCGACTTCCGGCTCGTTCCCGATCTGACCCCGGAGACCGCCCGGGCCGCCGTCGAGAACCACATCCGGGCGAGGGGTTTCACGATCGTCCGGGCAGATCCGGACGCGGACGCACGGAAGAGAAATGCGCGAATCGCGAAGGTCGTTTGGGGCAACGGGTATCCCGCCTCCCGCACGCCTATGGATCTGCCGGCGTCGCGCGCGCTGGTGCGGGTCGTCGGAGAGGCGGCGGGCGGCCCGGTTGTTGCGCTTCCGATGCTGGGAGGAAGCATCCCGATGTACATTTTCGGCGAAAAGCTCGGCACTCCGGCCGTCGGGGTTCCCATCGCCAACCACGACAACAACCAGCACGCTTCCAACGAGAACCTGCGCCTGCAGAATCTCTGGGATGGAATCGAGATCTACGCCGGAATCCTGGCCCGGATGGAGTGGTGAGACGGGGACGCGGCCCCTCTTCGCGGTGAGCACACCGCCCCCTCTGTTCGGAAGCTTTTTTCTCGGCGGCTTCGAGTGCTCGACCCACTTGAGGGGGCGGGATCGGCAGCGGCTGGATCTCCTGCATTCGACGGGCCACGAACGGTTCGCCCGCCAGGACTACGAAGCGCTCCATGCCGTCGGGATCGCGGGAGCGCGAGACGGCGTCCCCTGGTACCGGGTGGACCGGGGCGGGGGATTCTACGACTGGGACCGCGCGGCTTCGATGCTGCGGGCGGCGCGAGAAACGGAGACCACCGTCATCTGGGACCTGCTCCACTTCGGATTTCCGGACGGCGTCGACGTGTTCGCGCCCGCTTTCATCGAGCGATTCCGGAAATTCGCCCGCGCGTTCACGCGGCTCGCGGCGGGGGAGACGGACCAGACGCTCTTCATCGCTCCCGTCAACGAGATCTCATTTCTCTCCTATGCCGGAGGAGACGCGGCGTTTTTCAATCCGTTCGCCCACGGGCGCGGCGACGAGCTGAAAGCGCAGTTCGTCCGCGCCGTCCTCTCGGCCACGGCGGAGATCCGCGCGGTCGTTCCGCGAGCGCGGCTGGTCCAGCCCGAGCCGGTCATCGACATCATCGCCCACTCGACGCGGCCGCAGGACCGGCTGGTCGCCGAGAACTACCGGCAGTCTCAGTTCCAGGCGTGGGACATGATTGCCGGCCGCCATCGGCCGGACCTCGGCGGGAGCGAAGACGCGCTCGACATCCTCGGGATGAACTACTACGTCCAGAATCAGTGGATCCACAACGGGGACGTGTTGGTCCCGTCCCACCCTCAGCATCTGCCGCTTCGATACATGATGCGTGAGGTGTGGCTTCGGTATCAGCGGCCCCTCTTCCTCGCGGAGACCGGTATCGAGGGGGACGCTCGGCCGGAGTGGCTCCGCTACATCGGGAGGGAGACGCGCGCCGCGATCCGTCTGGGAGCCCCGCTCCAGGGCATCTGCCTGTATCCGATCGTCAACCATCCGGGCTGGGAGGACGACCGCCACTGTGCGAACGGCCTCTGGGATTACGCGGACGAACGGGGCCGCCGGGAGATTTACGAACCGCTCTCAGAGGAGCTGGCGCGCCAGCAGCGGCTTTTCGACGGAAGAGAAGCCCCGGACTCGTCGGAGCTCGCCGGTACGGACAGCGAGGGGCGGGAGGAGCTCGCGGTCCTCGACTCCGCCGCGC
>JBDUBI010000200.1:0-2741 GCA_040004225.1 Acidobacteriota bacterium | reverse complement strand
GGCGGTGCGTTCGCCCGTGGCGAACGCAGGTCCCGCAGTGAGCGGAGGCGACGGTGAGCCTCCTCGTCCCCCCCCGGCGGCCCGCCCGCGAACTCCTGGACGATGTCGCGCTCCCGGCCGAGGACATGGCTCGGTCGCTGCGCGATCTCGACCTCGTCAACGAGAAGTGGGGCGGCTCCCGGGCGCTCGAGACGCACCTTCTTTCGCGGATGGAAAAAACGCGGGGGGAAAAAATCGTGGTACTCGACGTGGGCGCGGGTTCGGGCGCTGTGGCGCGGGCACTCGGGGACAGGCTCGCGTGGGGAGGCCATCGCGCCACGGTTGTCGCGGTCGACCTCCAGTGGAGACACCTCGCCGCCGGACGCGCGGCGCGGGGCCGCGACGCGCCCGCCCTCGCCGCCGACGCCTTTTCCCTGCCGCTTTCGACCGGCGGGGCGGACTGGGTGGTGTCCACACTCGTGTTTCACCACTTCTCACCGGAGGAGAACGGGGCGCTGATCCGGGAGTTCGCCCGAGTCTCGCGCCGGGGGTTCGCGCTTCTGGACCTGCGACGTCACCTTTTCCCCTGGATCTTCGTCTCGATCGCGGGTCGGATCGTGTTCCAGAGCCGCGTTTCGCTGCTCGACGGCCAGGCGTCCGTGCTCCAGGCGTATACGGTCGAAGAAGCCCGCGAGATCGCGCGGGCCGCGGTCTCGGGATCGCGGGTGGAGCCCGTCTTTCCCTATCGGATGCTGATCTCGGGGCCGGGGGCGTGACGGCGTGGGACGCGATCGTCATCGGCGCCGGACCGGCCGGCTCCGCGGTGGCGACGGTCCTCTCCGCTGCGGGGCGGCGGGTCCTGCTGCTCGAAAAGGACCGATTCCCGAGAGCGAAGGTGTGCGGAGAATTTCTCTCCGGCGACGCGCTCGCTTCGATCGAGCGTCTCGGGGCGCGGGCGGCTCTCGACTCTTCCCTGCCGGAGCGGATCGAAGCGGGATCGGTATACCCCGCCGGCGGAGGCGCCGTCCACTTCCGGCTGCCGTCGGCGGCTCTCGGCATCTCGCGGTTCCGGCTGGACGATCTGCTCGCCAATCGCGCGCGGGAGGCGGGCGCGGAGCTGCGCTTCGCGAGCCGCGTGGTTTCGACGGCGGGATCCCCGGAAACCGGATTCTCCGTGACGTTTATCTCGGCCGGGGCGACCGAAACGGCGGAGGCGCGCGCGCTGGTGGGCGGCTGGGGCCGCTGGGATGCGCTCGACCGGCGGCTCGACCGGCGCTTTCTCGAGCGCTCCCGTTTCTTCGGCTGGAGCCGGGATTACGGAGGAGAGACCTCCGCGCTCCAGGGGCAGGTTCGCCTCTATCTCTTCCCCGGCGGGTACTGCGGTCTTTCTCGCGTCGAAGGCGGCGAAGTGAATCTCGCCGGGGTCCTCTCGGAAACGGAGAGGCGAAGGATCGGCGGCGGCTGGGAAGACGTCCTCCAGAGGGCGCGTGAGGGAAACCATGCCCTCGACCTGGCGCTCCGACCCATGCGGGCCGGTCCGCGGGGATTTCTGGGCACGGTGCCGGCGGTGTTCACCGCGAAGCCGGCGATCGAAAACGGAATCCTGATGGCGGGCGACGCAGCCGGAGTCCTCGACCCCTTTTCGGGCCAGGGCCTGGCCGCCGCGCTCGCGACCGGAATCCTCGCCGCGGACACGGTTCTGGCGTTCCTGGACGGGCGGCTCGAGGCCGGCCTCTACCTCGCCGCGTACGAGCGTGCGTGGCGCCGCCGGTTCTCAAGCCGATTCGCGTGGAGCGCGGCGCTGCGGCGTCTGATGTTCGGCGGCGCGCTCGGCCGGATCGCGGGCTCCATCGCAGGCGAAAGAACGGTCCGTTTCGCGATTCGCAGACTCTGGGGAAGAACCGAGGACTTCGGAAATGAAACCTGAGACCGGCAGGCCGCTCAGCTGAAGCCGAGCGCGCCCTCGGGGGTGAAAATGCTGTCGGGCAGGCGCGCGGGCTTGTAGTCCCGGTACTCCAAGCGAGTCACTGTGTTCGCGTCACGCGCCAGAAGGTCCCGGATGTCCATCTGGGAGACGATGGTTTTCCCCTGCGAGCTGCGAAATTTGACAAACACCACCTCTTTCGCCTCTTTGCCGGAGGGAAGGAGAAAAAGGACTTTCGCGGGCAGCCCGGCGGCTTCGTCGTACCAGAGCACGACCTTCGGATAAGCCGCTTTCGGAGACTTCGCCTCGAGATCGAGAACGCGGCACGCTCGGCCGTTGACCGCCTCCGTGCCGGCGCGGGCGGCGGCCCGGAAATCCTCCGCAAAGCGCAGCCGCGCGACGTCGCCCATCGAAGCGCCCCCCAGAAGCCGCTGGTTCGCGGTGATCGGCAGCGGATTCGTCGCACCGGGAACGAGGAGCCACATGCGATCCCCGGAAGTCAGAATCTTACGGCCTCCGTTCTTCCCGCCCCGGAAAATGATCAGGCCGCGGTCCCGTCCCTTCGTGTAGATGTCGAAATCCGCGGTGCCCTGAGGCGCGCCATGGACGACCTGGGTGGCGCGCGCGGTGATGACGGCCTCCTCGAAGGCGTTGCGGGTCGCGTCGATCGCCTCGAGCCATGACTGAACCTGAGCCGGCGTCTCCCCCCGCGCCGCCGCGGCGGCGAGCAGCAAGAGGGCAAACGCCGCACGGAAAGCCCTCATGGAGTTCACAACGCTATCGCGACGAAGACTCTTCCGAGGAATGCGCATCCCGCCGCCTCTTCGCCCTTCGCCGC
>JBDUBI010000215.1:0-2745 GCA_040004225.1 Acidobacteriota bacterium | reverse complement strand
ATTGGATCGCATTCGTAGGGATGTGGAGAAGTCGATCGGCGGTGAGAAAAGGCCGATGAAAAGGGCTCGGAATCGGTTTTATGCCTGTTCCTCCCCGGCGGTTCCTTCACGCCGGAGGCGCCGCGGGAGACGCCGCGAATGCGATGTGGAAAAGGGCGCGGCGGAAAAGTCCGGGCCGCAACCAAATTTCCTAGCGGTAGGGTTGCAGGAACCCCTCGACGACCTTGCGGAAATTTGCGTCATCTTCGATCAGGTGTTCGATCTTCTCGACCGAGTGCATCACCGTCGAATGGTGCTTGTCGTTGAAGAGACGGCCGATCTCCGGATAGGAAAGTCCCGTGAGCTTTCGGCACAAATACATGGCCACCTGGCGCGGAAAAGCGATCGGCTTCGCGTTGGATTTAGCCTTCATATCGGAGACGCGGAGCCCGTAATGGGCAGCGACCGTCTTCAAAATGTCGGAGGGAATCGCGCGTTCCTCGGTGCCGACGATATCCTTCAAGGTCTCGCGCGCGAGCTCGACGGAAAGAGGTTTTCCCGTGAGCGAAGAGAAAGCCAGGACGCGATTCAGGCGCCCTTCGAGCTCCCGCACGTTGGATTTGACGGTGCCCGCGATGAACAGGGCAACGTCGTTTGGAATCTCCATCTTTTCCGCCGCCGCCTTCTTGCGGATGATCGCGACCTTCATCTCGAGATCCGGGGGCTGGATGTCGGCGATCAGACCCCACTCGAAGCGCGACCGGAGGCGTTCCTCGAGCGTCGGGATCTCCTTCGGCAGCGCGTCGGAGGTCACGACGATCTGTTTCTGGGCGTCGTGGAGCGCGTTGAAGGTGTGGAAAAACTCCTCCTGCGTGGAGTCCTTCCCGGCGATGAACTGAATGTCGTCCATCAGAAGGACGTCGAGCTCGCGATATCGCCTTTTGAAATCGTGCATCTTTTCGAACCGGAGCGCGTTGATCAGCTCATTGAGAAACCGTTCCGCCGAGAGATAGAGCACCTTCGTGTCCGGCGCGCGGCGCACCACCTCGTGCGCGATCGCGTGCATGAGGTGCGTCTTGCCGAGGCCGACGCCGCCGTAGAGGAAAAGGGGGTTGTAGGAGCGGGAAGGGCTTTCGGCCACCGCTCTCGCCGCGGCATGAGCGAACTGATTCGAATTTCCGACGACAAACGTGTCGAAGGTGTAGCGAGGGTTCAAAACAAGGCCCCCGCGGCTGGCAGGCGCCGGGAGGGGGGCGGCCTCCGGAACCGAGTGGGGCACGGGATGGGGAGGCGCCGCCGCGGCCGAAGGCTCGAAGCGGATCGCCAGGGAAGGGTAACCGGCGTCCGACGCCGCAGCCCCGAGCAGGGTCGCGTGGCGGGCCTCGATCCAGTCGACGAACACCCGGTTGGGAACCTCGACCCGCAGCGTGGGCGAACCGCTCGCATTCTCGAAAGCGACCTGGCGCGTTGGGGCAAACCAGGTCTTCAACTCCTTCGAGTCGAGCTTCCCTTCGAGGTTCCGCAGAATCGAGTCCCAGACGTCGTTCATCGCGCCCGCCGTGATTTCCGCAACCTTTTCCACACCTGTGGAAAGCCTTTCGCCAGAGGAGGGGCGGGGAGTATATCGCCCGGGGAGGGCGGCGAGGTCGGTCACCTGGCGGCGGCGAAGGGCGGGAGGCCGGGACGGGGAGGGGCAAATGGCCAACGGCGGACGGCGAGGCCGACGGGCTGAAGGGTCCGGCGAAGCCTGCCAGGCGCCGCCGCCCCACCCCCCTCGCCCCGCGCCTTCCCCCTTGACTTCCCGGGGCTCAATCCCTAGAGTTCCGCGTTCCTTATGAAACGGACCTTTCAGCCGAACAATCGCCGCCGCAAACGCACCCACGGTTTCCTGGTGCGGATGCGGACTCGTTCCGGGCGCGCCGTCCTCTCGGCCCGCCGCCGCAAAGGCCGCAAAAAGCTCGCGGTGTGAACTCGGGCAGGGTTGTCGGGGAGACGCTCTCCCGGGACGACCGCCTTCGCAAACGAACGGAATTCGAAGAGTGCTACTCCTCGGGGGTCCGGGTTTCCGGACGCCATCTCCTCGTTTTTCTGCTCGCCCGACCGGGCGCGGGAAGGCCACGCCTCGGAATCTCGGTCTCCAAACGCGTCGGAGACGCCGTGACGCGCAACCGGGTGAAACGCCGGATCCGGGAGCTTTTTCGCCGGAAGCGGCCCGCCCGCGCAATCGAGCTCGTCGTCAACGCGCGTCCGTCCGCAGGCTCGGCCGATTTCCAGGAGCTCGAGCGGGATTTTTCCGACTGCCTGCGCCGCGGCGCGTCGCGGCTCCCGCGCGCATGAGCCCCCTCGCCCGGGCGGCGGTCGCGCTTCTCCGTTTCTATAAGGCGGCAATTTCGCCCTTCCTGCCGAGCGCCTGCCGCTACGAACCGACATGCTCCGTATACGCGCGCGAGGCCGTCGAGCGCCACGGTTTCCTCCGGGGCGCCGGCCTGGCTCTCGGAAGACTGCTACGCTGCCATCCCTTCCGGCCCGGCGGTTTCGACCCGGTCCCGTAAACCATTCATGGAAAAGCGCCTTCTCCTCGCCGCCGCGCTTTCTCTGGGCGTCCTCGTCCTCTGGGAGGCGGTCGCGGCCAAAAACGCCCCGCATCCCGCCGCGACAAGGGCGGTTCCGACAGCCGCTCCGTCGTCCCCCGGCGCCGTCCCGGGCTCCCAGGCTCGAGTCGAGACGGCGGTCTCTTCGGCCGTGGCGCCCGCGGCGGCCCTGGAG
>JBDUBI010000071.1:0-9192 GCA_040004225.1 Acidobacteriota bacterium | reverse complement strand
CAGCGGGAGGCTCCTCCTTCCCTTCGGTCAGGAGACTCCTCCCGCTGCGAGCTTGACCACCATGGTCGCTGAAGCGCAGCTCTGCCCCCTCGCCCCGGGCTCGGGGAGAGGGTTGGGGTGAGGGGGACCGCAGGCAGGCGTTGCGGATTCGCACTCTCTTCTCCACCGCATGAGAGATCGGTGCGTTGCCGCCCCCGAAGGCCGGCGGGTGCGCCTTCGGCCGGGCGGGCGATTGCTGCCGGTCACTGAGAAGCGGGTCGTGAGAGGCCGACGGCGACGGCGGTAAGCTCTGACGCGCGCCATGATCCCGATCGATGACATCCGCGCCGCGGCGGAACGGATTCGGGGGAAAGTGCATCGCACCCCGCTGATGCATTCGGAGAGGCTGGGCGAGCGCATTGGCGCTTCACTTTTCTTGAAGTGCGAGAGCTTTCAGAAGACGGGCTCCTTCAAGCCTCGGGGCGCGTTGAACAAAGTCCTCTCGCTTTCCGAACCGGAGCGGGCGCGTGGGCTCGTCACCGTTTCCGCGGGCAATCATGCGCAGGCGGTGGCCTGGGCGGCGCGCATCTCGGGGTGCGCCTGCGCCGTGGTGATGCCGACGAATGCTCCGAAGGCGAAGATCGACGCGGTGCGCGGCTATGGCGCCGAGGTCATCCTTCACGACGATCGGGCCACGCTCTTCGACCGGCTGCACGCCGTTCGAGAGGAGCGCGGCGCGACCTTCGTGCACCCTTTCGACGACCCGCTGGTCCTTGCGGGCGCCGGGACCACGGCGCTCGAAATCGTGGAGGACCTGCCCGACGTCGACGTGGTGATCGTGCCTGTCGGAGGGGGAGGACTGCTCGGCGGCATGGCGTCCGCGCTCCGCCAGATGCGCCCGTCCGTCCGCGTCGTCGCTGTCGAGCTCGAGGCGGGCCCGGGACTCGCGCCCGCGCTCGCCGCGGGACGTCCCGTCAATGTGCCGCGACCTGCGGACACGCTCGCGGACGGGATGACGCCGCCGTTTGTTGGCGCGCTGCCGCTCGCCATCGCCCGGGTCGCCGTCGAAGACGTGGTCATGGTGTCCGAAGAGGCGATCCGCCAGGGCATGCGCATGCTGGCTACGCGCGCCAAGCTGTTCGTCGAAGGCTCCGGAGCGGCGACGACCGGCGCCCTTCTCGACGGGCGAATCCGTATCCTTCCGGGCGAGCGCGTCGTCGCGGTCGTGTCCGGCGGAAACACCGACCTGTCCGCCTTCGCGGGGCTCGGCTGACACTTCCGGACACGCCCGACGAGACGGCGGTTGCGGCCGCGAACCTCGCGTTTTATCGCGCGCTCGAAGCCCGCTCGCTCTCGGCGATCGAGCTCGTCTGGTCCCGGGCCGCGACGGTGAGCTGCATCCATCCGGGGTGGCACAGGCTGGACGGGTGGAAGGAAATTCGCCGTTCCTGGGAGAACATCTTCACGAACTCACGGCCCTGGACCGTCATGTGCGAGGACGTCCGGATCGCGATTTCGGCCGAGATCGCCTGGGTGTCGTGCGTCGAGGTCATTCGCCCTTTCGGATCGACCCGCACGGACGCGGCGGCGCGAATGCAGGCGACCAACCTCTTCGCGTGCGAAGAGGGCGAGTGGAAGATGATCCATCACCACGCGTCCGCGTCCCCCGACGACGAGGAGAACGAGGATTCGACGGTGAACTGATCCGTCGGGGGGTCGCGAACTACCGACACCTCACCCTCACCCACCTTTTCCGCGGAGAGAAAAAGACGTCCCCCCCACGGTGGTAAGCGTGAGCAAGCGAAAGCGACCGCGCCCCCCTCGGGCCGGCGCTGCGAGCGGTCCCAAAGTAGCTTTCAGTAACAGAATCAACTCGGCGGTTCTGAAGACAAAAGATGACGCCAATATTCTTGCTGAGCCGATCTACGAACCCCGGTTGGCAAAATTGTCCCTTCTGCCACGGTGTCCAGCCACGGCGTTCACAAAAGCCATAGCAGTTGAGGCGGACGCGCATCGGTCAAACAGAGATCGCGAGATCCCAAGCTCCCGACTCACCTCACTTTCATTGCCCAGCTCCGCAGCCCGCTTCAACGTCCGAAGACGAAGTCTCTATATAACTTCTCGGGGGTCATCTACCCGCCTCCTCGAAATTCTTTGCCAAGAAAAAAGTTCTCGGAAGGTTGGATCCTCCGACCCTGGTTTCATTTGCTCCAACTAGACTCCACGAGGTGCCACACCTTTGTGGGATAGTTCACGGTAGACCGGAGATTGGAGGTGCAATGGGTAAAATGGCGAGCACAAAAGCGGCGCTTCTCAAGCGCTACATCAGGCGGGGACAGAACGAGGTCGAGGGGTGGCTCACTCCAGGCGCGATAGCCATCATCACGAAAATTGATCAGGCTCAAAAGATGCTGGCCATCAAGGGACACCTCTGTGAAATCGGAGTGCATCACGGAAGGCTTCTCATTCTCTTATATCTTCTCGGCCGCAACGATGAGAGCGTCGTCGCGCTCGACGTCTTCGAGCAACAGCATTTGAACCCGGACAAATCTGGCGAAGGGAGTTTAGACATTGTTCTCGCAAATTTAAGAACACATGCGAAGGACCTCTCAAGATTAAAGATCGTCAGCACAGACTCGCAGCAAATCAACGCACAGGATATCGTGCAGTCGGCCGAGGGCAAGATCAGATTGTTCAGTATCGATGGCGGACACAGATCAGAAATGGCTTACCACGATTTAGTGACCGCGTCCAAGTCTCTCTGTGAGGGCGGAGTCATCGTCCTCGACGATTATTTTAATGAGGAGTGGCCGGGAGTATCAGAAGGTACCAACGGCTTCTTCGCTCTCCACAAAGAGTCTGCGCTGGTCCCGTTTGCCATCGGCGGCAATAAAGTATTCTTCACGACGAGGTCTTACGCGGCAAAGTATCATCAGCTTTTGTCGAGCTGGGTGATAGGTAGATACTTCGTCCGGCGAGAATTGTTCGGTCATCCAGTTCTCTGTTACGGCTTCCGCAAGGCTCCTCTGCTCGTACGAGTGGCCAAGACCTCCCTGTATCCCTGGCATGCCTTCGTGAAAAGAATGTCCAAGACGAATCTCTGGGGGCGTACCAGGCAAACAGTCATCGGAAGGGTTGTCAGGAAAGCCCTCGTGCCGGTACCTTCTGTCGCTGTACGAGCGGCGGCGCGACTTGCCAGACCAAAATCTCTAGTGTGGTCATTGGCGGCTCTTTTAGTCGTTGCCAGTCTTATTGTAGTTGGGCGCTCGGGGACTCCGTTTCGGGCTCCCCGCGTCATCGGTCTCGACAGTAGCCACAGGCCGACTGCGCTGGCCGCGGGTGACTTCGATCGCGACGGAAGACTCGATCTCGTCGTGGGGAGCCATGACGCTGACGACCTCATAGTATTCCTCGGCGACGGTCGGGGAGGGTTTCGGCGGGCAGGGACGTTCCCCGCAGGGCCGCAACCGAGCGAGATCGCAGTCGCGGACTTCGATGGAGACGGCCGGCTCGATCTTGCGATAGCCAACCTCGGCGCGTCGTGCGTGACTATTCTTTTTGGGGACTCCCAAGGAGGGTTTCAGCCGGCACGAGAATCTCCTATTTCCGTCCGGCGCGAAACGCATCCGCTCACGATTGCCGCCAATGACGTCGACGGGCTCCTCCACCGCGTCCCTGACAGCAAGAAGGACCGCAGGGGGGAGACGCCAGGAGTTTCAAGCGAGGCGAAACGGGAGCGCCATCGCAACCTTTGGCCCACGAACTCAGGCGATGCCGACCGATACGATCTGGCTGCGCCGGATATCTCGAAGCGTGACGTGACAATCCCGTCCAGCGACTGCCGCTGGAATCGAGGCGGCGCGGCAAACCGTTCGGTTGCGGCTAGACCCTCACTCTTCTCGGTCGCGGTCGGCGACTTCAACAAAGACACCAAGCCGGATCTTATTGTGGCGAATTATTCAGGCCACATACCGGATGTGACCGGCGAAGTACTGAGTTTACTTTTAAACGACGGCCACGGGCGCTTCCGGCCCGGACCGAAGATCGCGACAGGTCGGGCTTCCGTCGACGTCGCAGCGGCAGACGTGGATGGGGATGGTTATGCCGACGGCGTCGCCGCGAACTGTGGGAGCGGCGACATCACCGTGGCGTTCGGCGTTCCTGGGTCCGACGGCCTTGCCTCCGCCCGCAGCGTTACGATCTCAGCCGGCGGCCCCGCGTGCCGGATCCTGCTCGCCGACTTCGACGAAGACGGCCGCGCCGACGCCATCACGGCCAACACCGCGAGCCATTCGATCTCGATCCTCCAGACGAGCTCTCGGCTGCGGGACGCGCTTCGCGAATAAGGGCCGAAGAATCCAAATCGGATCGGGTTGGGCGGTGGAGGCGAGGAGGAATTCGCGTGCAGTCCGTGTGTCGGTTTTCAGGAGACGCGTCCGGGGTGGTCGGCCCCTTTCCTCTAGCAGGGTTTTCCGGAAGGTGTTTCGCAGGCGCGCGGCCCCGCGGCGGGCCAGGCTCCCGGACCGCGGCTCCGGCAATCCCGCGACGAGGGCCTCCGGCTCCGCCTGCGCCACGACCGGGGCGGAAGCACCACCGCGATCTGCAGTTTCCGGGTGCCAGCGGGCAGCGCGGCGGTCGCGGCGAGGATCACGGCCCCCGGCAATCTCGCGGCCACCGCCGAGCACGAGGACCCGCCCCGCGCTCCTCCTTGTCGCCGCCCGCGTCGGGGGGAGCTTCCGTTTCCCGGCGTCAGTTCCGGCCCGCCGGCGCTTCCATCGGAGCGGCCGACTGGTAGAACGCGGCGACGTCGGACGAAAGCTTCAACAGGGACGGCTTGTGGATGTACATCATGTGCCCCGCCTCGTAATGCTGGAGCGTCAGATTCTTCCGAAGGGCGGCGTCGAGACCCAGGTGGTCCATCGTGTACTCCGCGGCGAAAAACGGCGTCGCGAAATCGTAATACCCGGCGCCCACGAACACCTTGAGAGCCTGGTTCTGGCTCATGGCATCGCGCAGCGTCTCGGCCACGTTCACGTAGCGGTTCTGCGCATTGCCGTAGTTCCAGGGCCGCACGCGTCCGGTTAAAAGCTCGTAAGGGAGATCGTTCTCGTACTTGAGCTCCGTACGGATGTAGTCGTTGACGGTCGCGCCGTACGGCCCGCGGATCGCGGCCATGCTCGGGTCATAGTCGCTCGTCTCTCCCCCCGAATCGCGGTCGATGCCCTGGAAGCGGCTGTCGAGCCGGCCGATCGTCCGGTGCTGGTCCCGCAGAAGCTCCTTCGTAAACCGGGGGAGGGTCACGCGCAGGTCGCACGCCTCGAGAAAGGCGGCGGACAGACCCGTGAGCCGGGACATCTTCTGGACGATCGACTTGCGCTCGGCCTCCGGAAGCCGAGCCCCTTTCATCAGCGCGAGCGCGTATTCGGTCGACGCGAACTGCCGCGCCTCATCCACCGTCTTCTGGAAGTTTGCCTGCAGGTCGGGCGCCAGGCGCTTGTAGTACCAGGCCGTGGTCGCATACGTCGGCAGGAACGTGACGAAAGGCAGATCGTTTCCGACGTTGAAATACGCTGTCTGGAAATTAAGGATGCTCGAGATCAGCACGATGCCGTTTAAATACATCCCGTGCCGCTCCTGCAGATATCCGGAGAGGCCGGCCGCGCGCGTCGTGCCATAGCTTTCCCCGGCGAGGAACTTGGGCGATGCCCAGCGGGCGTTGCGCGTCGTCCACAATCGGATGAAGTCGCCGACCCACTGCACGTCCTCCTCGACGCCGTGGAACTGCTCCGGCTTCTCTCCCGGGGCGGGCCGGCTGTATCCGGTCGTCACGGGATCGATGAATACGAGGTCCGTGAACGCGAGCCAGCTCGCTTCGTTGTCGACCAGCCGATACGGAGGCGGGAGCGGCTGGCCGTCGTCGGCCATGACGACGCGCCTCGGTCCGACGGCCCCCATATGCAGCCACACCGACGCCGACCCCGGGCCGCCGTTGAAGGTGTAGGTGATCGGACGGCGGGACGAGACTCCCTCCCGGACGTAAGAGACGTAGAAAAGGTTGGCCTTCAACTTTCCGGCCTCGTCCTTCATCGGCATGTAGCCCGCGGTCGCGGTGTAACGCAGCGGCCGGCCGTCGATCCGGATCTCGTGGTGCGTCACGGAGGGCTTCTCCTCCTTTGGCTCCGGCGTTTTTACCCTCTCGGGCGTTCTGGCATCTTCGGCCGCGGCCGCGGTGGGAGTCGCAGATCTCTCCGCCTGGGCCTCGAGCGCCGGCGCGGAGAGCAGAAGGGCGGCCAGGGAAGCGAATCCGGAAAGGGCGAGACGAAGGCGCAGCGTCATCGGGAGCTCTCCTTTTCGAGTGCGCGGATTATAGAGACGTGTGAGATGTCCGGCGGCTCGAACCCGGAAGAAACCCCGCCGCTCCGGATGTACGCCGGCGGCCGCGTTTGATACCTTTCGTCTCGCCCATGTCCGACGAGTCCCGCAGGCCTCTCTCCCGCCGCGCGTTTCTCGGTGCCGTCGCCGGTGCCGCCGCCTCCGCGCGGCTGGCGGCTTCGCCGAAAACACAGCCCAGGTCGGGTTCGCGGATTCACGTCGCCGTCGTCGGCGCCGGCGCGTTTGGCGGATTCACGGCGGCGGAGCTGCTCCGGCGCGGCGCGCGGGTGACTTTGCTCGACACGTGGGGTCCCGGCAACGCGCGCGCGAGCTCCGGCGGGGAGACCCGCGTCATCCGCGGCGTTTACGGGGCCGACCGGATTTACACGGAGATGGCCGCCCGCGCGTTCCGCCTGTGGCACGAGTACGAGGCCCGATGGAAACGTCCCTTCTACCACCGGACGGGCGCGCTCTGGCTGGTCGGAGACGAGGGCGCCTACGTGAAGTCCTCCCTTCCGATCCTTCGCGACAACGGCTTCTCCTACGAGGAGCTGGCGGTTCCGGACGCGAAGCGCCGCTATCCCCAGATCGACTTTTCCGGAATCGGGTGGGCCCTGTTCGAAAAGGAAGCGGGGTACCTGCTCGCCCGCCGCGCCTGCGCCCAGGTCGTGGAGGGTTTTGCCGCGGACGGCGGAACATACCGGCAGGCCTCGGTCACACCCGGCGCGATCGCCTCCGGGCGGCTGGAAGGCCTCCGCCTCTCCGACGCGAGCACCCTGACGGCCGACGCCTACGTCTTTGCCTGCGGGCCGTGGCTGCCCAGGGTCTTTCCCGAGCTGCTCCGCGACACCATTCAACCAACGCGGCAGGAAGTTTTCTATTTCGGAACTCCGGCGGGCGACCGCAGCTTCGATGAAGATCGGTTCCCCGTCTGGGTCGAGGTGCCCCGCTTCTTCTACGGAATTCCGGGAAACGAGCGCCGCGGGTTCAAAATCGCGGATGACGGACGGGGAGCGCCGTTCGACCCTACGGACGGAGAACGCGTCGTTTCCGCGGAGGGTCTGCTCTCCGCGCGGGAGTACATCGCCCGGCGGTTTCCGGCGCTCGCAAATGCCCCGCTCCTGGAATCGCGCGTGTGCCAGTACGAGAACAGCCCCGACCACCACTTCGTCATCGACCGGCACCCCGGCGCCGGGAACGCGTGGATCGTGGGCGGGGGATCGGGCCACGGATTCAAGCACGGGCCGGCCGTCGGCGAGATCGCCGCGCGCGCCGTTCTCGGCGAGCGCGCTCCCGATCGGTTGTTTTCGCTGAGCCGTCCGCGGACGACCGGCTCCTGAACCGTATCGAGGGCAGAGCGACGGCAGGGCCCGGGCGATCGAAAGCGAGGAACGCGTGAAGATTTCCCTTCTTTCGGCCGTCGCGGCGGCGTGGCTTTCGCTGTCCGGCCAGGGCGGGGCCCGCGCCGAAACAGCCGCCGGCCCCGCGGCCGCTTTGAACCGAGCGGCTCAGGAATATTCGCAATACCTGCAGCGCGAGAGCCTCCCGCTCCGGATCCGGCTCGGCCTGCCGGTGGACGCGCTCCCCGATGTCTCGTTCCAGAAGGCCGAGCGGGACGCCGCCTTTGGCCGCTCGCTCCTTTCGAAATTGAACGGTGTCCGGGCTGCCGATCTCTCCCACGAAAACGAGATCTCTCTCGACATGCTTCGTCGCGAGGGCCGATCGCTCGCGGAAGGACCTTCGCGCTACTGGCTCACCTTTCCCGCGACTCCCTATACGTTCCAGTTCCTGGGAGCGCACACGGCCTTCTCGTCCCACCCCTTCCGCAATCGGGAGGACGCCGAACACTACGAAAAGCTTCTCTCGAAGTACCCGGCATTCCTGGAGGCGCTCCAGGCCCGGCTCAAGGAGCAGTCGCGCCGCGGGATCGTCATGGCGAAAGCGGAAATCCCGCTGGTGGTTGGCGGGTTCCAGCCCGCGGCGCGCGAGAAGGCCGACAATCTCTTCTTCGTGGCGCCCGAACGTCTGGCCGCGCTCCCGATCGGGGACCGCGACGCCTTCTCCGAGCGGATCGCCGCCCGCATCGACCGGGAGATTCGACCCGCGGTGCGGCGGCTGACGGATTATTTGAATGGAGAGTACGCCGCGAAGGCGCCGGCCTCCGTCGGCCTTGGACAGTATCCGGGCGGTGCGGACGTCTACCGGGCGGCCGTGCGCCGCTCGACGACTCTGGAGGTTCCGCCGGAAGAAATCCATAGGATCGGTCTCGAAGCCATGGATCAGCTGAATGTGCGGCTCGATGCGATCCGGAAGCAGGTCGGTTTTGAAGGCACGCTCGCTGAGTTCCGCCAGTCCCTGAAGAAAGACCCCCGGTTCTACGCGAAGACGCCGGAGGAAGTCGGCGAGCGCCTCATGGAAGCGCAGAACCGGATTCTGAAGAAACTTCCGGACTTTTTCGGCCGCACTCCGAAGGCGCCTTTCGGCGTGAAGCGCCTCGAGCCGCAGCTCGAGCCGTCGATGACGTTCGGCTACTACCAGGTGCCGACGCCTCAGGACGCGAAGGGATACTACAAATACAACGGGACCCATCTCGAAGAACGGAGCCTGATCGGCGCGGGCTCCCTGATTTCCCACGAGCTGATGCCGGGACATCACCTGCAGATCAGCCTCCAGCAGGAGAACGCGGATCTGCCGCAGTGGCGCCGCGAATCGGCGATTTCCTACACCGCCTTCATCGAAGGCTGGGGGGAGTACTCCTCCCTTCTCGCCGGAGAGATGGGGATGTACGAGGACCCGTACGACCTGGCGGGGCGCCTCCTCTTCGACGCGTTTCTGACTTCG
>JBDUBI010000185.1:0-9260 GCA_040004225.1 Acidobacteriota bacterium | reverse complement strand
GAAACGGTCGTTGGCCGCCCGGATGACCCGAAGATGGCGCGGCTGATCGCGTTTTTAGTCTCCCGCGGCGCCCAGACCGCCGGCGAGAGGTCTCGCGCCATCGACCTCGTGTCCGCCAACTACGGCGTCAGGGAATCTCCGGCCTCGCCGGACATCGTGCTCGCGCTGACGAGCACTCTGAAGACCGACCAGAACCCGGGTGTGCGAAAAAAGGCGGCCGACGCGCTCGCTGGCTTTCGGATGACTCCCCAGATCCGCGCCGCTTTTCTAGACGCGCTGCGTACCGACCGTCATCCGGGAGTGCGTCTGGTCGCCGTCGAAGCGCTGGCGGCGGCGGCGAAGGAGTCGCCTGACCGCAAGACCATCGAATCGCTTCGGGAGAAAGCATTTGATCCCGCCGAAAACGGGTTCGTTCGCGCTCGGGCGGCGTCGGCTCTGAAAGGGATTGAATTCTGAAAATGCGTAACTCCCTCGATCTTCCCGCGTCATGGAAAGCGATGAGTCACAATTCTCGGCGCGCCTTCTCCGCCCGGCGGGCGTCCGAGTCCGACGCGCCCGGCCTCTGGATCGTGTTCGCGATCGGCCTGCTGCTGATGCTCGCGGCCGCCCTCCTCCGAGCGGACGACTCCGGAAACCTGGCGCGCAAGAGCGAGCGTTTCAACGCCACGCTCCCCCCGAGATCGACGCTGCGGGTGTTGAACGTCTCGGGCGACGTCATCGCCACCTCGGGCCGTGAGTTCTCGGCCGTCTGCCAGACGAGCGTCACGGCTTCGACGAAGGCGCGCGCCGAGGAAATACTGGCGCGCACGCGCACGGTCCAGGTCCGTGACGGAGACGAACTGCGGCTGGAATCCCGGTGGCCCGAAATGGGCGAGGAGAGCGGGTGGCCGTCCCGCTCGTCGCGCCCCTTCGCGTGGCGGTCTTCGTCCCGGTGCCGCGACTGCCGCATCACGATGCAGTACGAGGTCGTTTTGCCGCCCGGAGTCATGGCCGTGCTCCATACGGTCAATGGCGAAGTGCGGATTCAGGACATCGACGGCGAGCTCGACGCGCAAACAGTGAACGGCAACGTGACGGTCCGGGGCTCGCGGCGCGGAGTGCGCGCGCAGACGGTCAATGGAAGAATCGAGGTCGTGGCGGCGAGCGCCCCGCAGGGCGCGGTGCTCGACCTGAGGACCGTTTCGGGGGGGATTCTGCTGACCCTCCCGAAGGAGACGCGGTTTGATCTCGCGGCCTCCTCGATGAACGGATCGATCGTCTCGACGTTTCCGTTCACTCCGGCAAAGCTCGGTGGAGCGGTTCCCGAACCGCCGGTCGTCGCCAACACCGACCGCGCGGAACGTCGGGCGCGCGCCGAACGCGCGCGGCCTCATCACCACGTGGTCGTCGAACGAAAGGGCGATGACACCATCGTCGACGTGCCGGAGCTCGAACGGGAGCTCGAGGAATCGATGAAGGACATCGACGTGCAGGTGCGTGAGTCCCTTCGCGACGCCGACCGGCAGATCGGGCGCATGAAGTTTCTGATGCCCGGAGGCGAGTACAAGGGATCGATCGGGCAGGGCGGCGCGCGTGTGCGCGTATCGACCCTGACCGGCAGGATCGCGATTCTCGCGACGAACACGCGGGAATCGGAGGCGACACCGCTCGTCGAGCGGCGCTCGTTCGTCGTGACGATCCCGCGCGTCGAGGTTCGGGGAGGCGACATCCAGGTCCGGGTTCCCCGCGCTCCCCGCCTGCCGCGCCCCCCGCGCGCGATGGGCCACGATCCCATGCGCGACGCCGACCACCCGGAAGACGAGGCCGTCGTCCGCGGAGACGTCGCCGGAGACTTCCTCGCGACCGCCGGCGCGGGGACGTATCGCGTCGGAAGGGTCTCGGGGAAGGTCAACATCCTGACGCACTCGGGCGAAATCCACATCGGCGCCGCGGGTTCGTCGGCGGACCTGAAGACCTACGGAGGAGACATCCAGATCGGTCCCGTCTCGGGGGACTTGAAGGCGCAGACTCTGGCCGGGGACATCCGAGCGGGCGCCGTGACCGGAGCCGTCTCGGCGGACACGTCGGGCGGGAATGTCATCATCGATCGGATCGGGGGATCGGCGGACGTCAAGACGGGTGGCGGAGACGTCGTCCTCCCGGCCGTGGGCGGCAGTGTGCACATCGAGACGGGTGGCGGAGAAGTCCGTGTGGGCCTCACCGGTCGGGAGGCGAAGGGCGGCGCCACCATCCGGAATGCGGGGGGAGATGTCACGCTGACGCTCCCGGCCAACTTCCGCGGGGAAATCGAGCTGACGGCCTCGGACGCCGATCTCGACGAGACGGCGATCCGCTCGGACTTTCCTGAGGTCACTGTGACCCGCCGCTCCGGATCGCAGCAGGCCACGGCCACCTTGAACGGCGGCGGTCCGCGGGTGACCGTGAGGACCTCGTCGGGCTCGATCCGGATCCGGCGCGGGTCAGACGCCCGGTAACGCGCACCCCACCGCTTCCGGCCGGGGGCTCCCGGGAAGCCGCCACCGACGACTCCTCGCTTCGGGGCGAGCGGCGGTAGAGTTCTTGCATTGGGTTCCGCGACACGAACCTGATCAGAAAGAGGAGCCTGCTATGAACCGTTTCAGAAGAATTGCCACTGCATTCCTGGCCGTCGTCTGGCTGGCCGCCGGAGCGGCGTCCGCCCAGAACCGCGGCGCAGCGAAGGTCGACCTGAATTCCGCGTCCTCCCAGGAGCTCGAAGCGCTCCCGGGTGTGGGCGCCGCCACCGCGAAAAAAATCATCGCCGGAAGGCCATACTCGAGCGTCGGGGACCTTTCGAAGGCGGGCGTTTCCGCGTCCACGATCAAGAAGATCTCGGGAATGGTCACCGTCAGCGGCGCCGCGTCGACTTCGGCGGCGTCCGCTCCCGCCCCGGCTCGCGAGAGCCGCACCCGTCCCGAATCCGCCAGGGCCGGCGGCAGCGCCGCGCCGTCTGCCAGCGGAGCCGTCGACTTGAACAGCGCTTCGCAGAAGGACCTCGAAGCGCTGCCCGAGGTCGGGGCCGCCACGGCCAAGAAGATCATCGCGGGCAGGCCGTACACCTCCGTGGCGGACCTGTCCAGGGCCGGGATCACCGAGAGCACGATCCGGAAGATCTCCCCGCTCGTGACCGTTTCCGGCTCGCGGCCCGCGGCTTCCACCGCGGCTCCGGCAGCACCGTCGTCCGCGGCAAAGGGCGCGGGCCCGGCCCCGGTGGCTGGAGGAGGCGGCGCGGTCGATCTGAACAGCGCCAGTCAGAAGGACCTCGAGGCGCTTCCGGGAGTCGGCCCCGCGACGGCGAAAAAGATCATCGCCGGACGGCCGTATTCCTCGGTCGCCGATCTCTCTCGCGCCGGCGTGTCCGCGGCGACGATCTCGAAGATCTCCCCGCTGGTCACGGCGCGGGGAAGCTCCCCGTATTCGGCTCCGGCCTCCGCCGGGACCGGTCCGGCGTCTGCCTCCCGTCCGGCCGCCGGCGCCGCGAGCGCTCCCGCGGCGTCCGGAAGCCGGACGGCGTCCACTGCGCCGGCGGCTTCCTACCAGGCGCCTTCCTCTCCCGGAATGGTCTGGGTGAATCTCGAGACGAAGATATTTCATCGCGAAGGCGACAAATGGTACGGGCGCACCAAGCGCGGAAAGTACATGACAGAGGGCGACGCGACGAGGGCGGGTTACCGCCTCTCGAAGGAAAAGGACGAGCCGAAGTAGTCCAGATCTGACCAGGCGATTTTCGGGCGGGGTCTTCCCGCCCGTTTTCTTTCGTTCCGGCGGCGGCCGGCGACGCGCGGCCGTTCGGCAGGGCCGCTTCTTTTTTGCAGATCCGGCCGCGCGTGGAGCGCGCACGGCCGGATCTGGATCGCGCGGGCCGACGCGCTCCGTTATCGGATGCGGATGACCTTGACGGGCTCGAGCGCGACTTCTTCTCCGAAGCCGGAGCGCGGGTCGTGCTTCATAGATCCGTAAACGTACTCGCGCAATCCGGGCTTCAACTCCCGCCACGGCCCGCTGAAAGTGGCGACTGTTTCGGAAATGTCCGCCGCGTTGTCGCGAGTCAGGCTGAGAAGCTGGTCCCGCGTCAGGGGCGGCGCGTCGAGCCATCCGCGGCGCGCCGCGGCCTCGAATCGGGCCGCGAGGAACCTTCCCCACCACACCGGAAGATGAACGATCCGTTTGCGGCGTTTTCCCACCGCGGTCGCGATCTCCCGGTAGACCTCGTCGAGCGTGAGCGTCTGAGGACCGCCGACCTCGTACGTGCGGCCGATGGTCTCGGGTTTCTCCAGGGCCTCGCCGAAGATGCGGGCGACGTCGTACACCGACACCGGCATGAAGCGCGTCTTCCCGTCTCCGATGACGGGGATGAAGAGCGGATTCCACCGCACGATCGGCGCGAGGAGCGACACAAACCCGTCACCGGGACCGAACACGATCGAGGGACGGAAGATCGTCGCATCGAGTTGGGACGCCCGCACCGCGCGCTCGCCTGCGGCCTTCGAGCGGCTGTACTCCGAGGGCGCGTCGTCGGCGGCGCCCATCGCGCTCATGTGCAGGAGTCTCCGCACGCCCGCGCCGCGCATCGCGGTCGTGACGTTCTCGACCGCCACGCGGTGCATGCGGTCGAACGTCTGTTGTCCGGATTCGTGGATGATGCCGACCAGGTGAATCACGGCGTCCCGGCCCGTGAGCGCCGGCGACAGGGACGCCGGGTCCAGCACGTTACCCCGGACCGTCTCGACGGGCCGGTTGTAACGGTTCCGGGTCGCTCCCGCGTCGCGCGCGAGGACCGCAACCGAGTGACCGCGGCGGGCGAGGGCGTTGACGAGATGCGTTCCCACGAATCCCGTCCCGCCGGTGACGAGAACCTTCAAGAGCTCCTCCTTGCAGTCGTTTTGCTGCGCCGCGGTTGTACCACGCGCTCTGCTGCCGCAGAGGGAGTCTCCCCGGCGGGCGCCTTTTCCTCCGGGCCCGGTCTCGAGGCGTGTTCGCGGAGGGGCGAGACGGCGGGGAAAAGGGCGCTGACGATGCTCTCGCCGGCTTCGAACCGCCGGCGGGCCTCCTGACGCGCGCGGCCCAGCCGGGGCAGGTCCGAGAGCGGGTCTGCCACCCTGAGCTCCGGAAGGCCGGACTGCCGCACGCCGAGGAGGTCACCCGGCCCGCGCGCGAGCAGGTCCCGTTCGGCGATCTCGAACCCGTCGGCGGTCTCCTCCAGAACCGTGAGCCGGGCGCGCGCTTCTTCGGAGGCGCGCTCGCCCACGACGAGGGCGCACCACGACGGGCGTGTGCTGCGGCCGACGCGCCCGCGGAGCTGGTGCAGTTGCGCGAGCCCGAATGCCTCCGCGTTCTCGATGACCATCAACGTCGCTTCGGGAACGTCGACACCGACCTCGACCACGGTCGTGGCCACGAGGATCCCGATCGCCCCGGTCGAAAAATCCGCCAGGACCCGGGAGCGTTCCTCCGGGGGGAGCCGCCCGTGGAGGATCCCGATCGCCGTGCCGGGAGCGGCACGCGCGATCCTCTCCGCTGTCTCTTTCGTGGCCGCGATCTCGCGCTCCCCCTCCTCGATCGCCGGAACCACGACGTAGACGCGTTCGCCGGCTCGGACCCGCTCCGCCGCGAACTGATAGATCCGGTCGCGCGCCGAAGCCTCGCGCACGCGCGTCGCGACCGGGGTGCGGCCGGGCGGTTTCTCGTCGAGGACCGACAGGTCGAGCTCTCCGTAGATCGCCCACGCCAGCGAGCGAGGAATCGGGGTCGCCGTCATCACCAGGACGTGGGGACTGTCTCCCTTGCGGAACAGTCGCGCCCGATGGGCGACGCCGAACCGGTGCTGCTCGTCCACGATCACGAGGCCGAGCCGCCGGAAGCGCACCGGGGCCTCGACGAGCGCGTGTGTGCCGATCAAGACGTCCACGTCCCCTCGCTCGAGCGCGGCGAGCAGCTCCCTCCGCTCGCGGCCCCGCACCCGTCCCGTGAGGAGCCCGAGACGGGCGCCTGCGCGCTCCATCCACCGCGCCAGGCTCTCGGCGTGCTGTTCGGCCAGGATCTCCGTGGGTGCCATCAATGCGCCCTGGACGCCGCTCCCGGCCGCAAGGAGGAAGGCGAGCCCCGCGACGACGGTCTTGCCGCTTCCGACGTCACCCTGGAGAAGCCGCGCCATTGCTCGGCCCGACCCGAGGTCGGAGGCAATCTCGCGAACCGCCCGCTTCTGCGCGCCGGTCAGTTTGAACGGGAGCGACGAACGCGCGCTCGCCCGCAGCGCGTCGTCCGCTTTCAGGACGAGGCCCGCGCGCTCGCGAAGACGCGCGCGTTTCTGCTCGATTCCGGCAGCGAGCGCGAGCAGCTCTTCGCCCGCGAGCGTCCTCCGGCCGGCCGCGGCGTCTTCGGACGAGGATGGGAAATGCACCGCATCGAGAGCGCGGAGGAGATCTTCCGGGGAAGCGCTCGCCGCCGGCCACGCGGTCCCGAGCCGGTCCAGGGCCGCGCGCGCGAAACTTCGCCAGACGCGCGGAGAGAGACCGCCGGTGCGGGAGTAAACGCCGACGATCCGCCCGGAGTGCAGCGGGTCGTTGTCCTCGCCGGCGAAGAACTCCGTCTCGGGATTCTCGATCCTCAGCTCGCCGGCCGCCGTCATGGCCGGAGTGCCGTACAGAACGGCGTGGGCGCCCTCTGCCCCCCGGGCGAACGAAGGATAGCGGTTGTGCCACACGGTCCGGACGGCGCCCGTGCCGTCATCGGCCACGGCCTCGATCCGCAGGGTGCCTCGCCGCATCCGCACGGACTTCACGCTCGACAGCCGCACCCGGACGGTCGCCGCGCGCCCCGGTGTGAGGCCGGCGACGGTTTCGAAGCTCCCGCGGTCCTCGTAACGGAACGGGAGGGACAGGAGGAAATCGCCGATCGTCTCGACGCCCGCGAGCGCGAGCTTTGCGGCGCGGGAGCTGCCGAGGCCGGGCAGCGCCGCGACGGGATCCGACGGGGTGAGAGTTCTCGGAGGTCTCGAAGGCGTCCCCGGGTCAGGGGCTTCGGGAGGCGGGCCGCCCGTCAGCGGGTTCTCCTCAGGATTCCGCGCTGTAGAACGTGAGAGGGACGAGGCCGAACTTCAGGATGTCCCCGTGCGTCACGGGCGCCGGAGCTCCCGTGGCGAGCCGCTTGTCGTTGACGAATGTTCCGTTCATCACGCCGATCTCTTCCATGATGTAAAAGACTCCGCCCATCTGGTAGATCTTCGCGTGGCGCCGCGAGGTGGAACGCTGAGTGTCGAGCGGGGTCAGGTCCACGTCCGGAGTGATTCCCGTCACGGGATCCGCCCGTCCGACCAGTGTGTCCCCTTCGCGGTTCAAGAAATACTCGGCCCCGTCTTCCGCCGAGACGAGCCGGAAGAGGTCGCGGCGCGGGGCGATCTGCCTGGGCGCGGGCGGGGCCTCCGGCGGGCTCAGGGCTTTGTCCCCGCGCGCTTCTTCGAGCTTCAAAGACACCTCGCGCAGACGGCCCGAGAGCTTGCGCATCATGCGGATCGCGATTTCCGTGTTGCTCTTCAACATTGTGTCGAACATGGCGCCGTTGATCCGGACGACTTCGACGTCCGTCTTCGCGCGCGCGGACGCGGTCCGGGGAAGGTCCTCGAGCACGCTCATCTCGCCGAAGAAGTCGCCCTTCTCGAGAGTTCCGAGGACCCGCACATCGCCCGCGCTCGACTTGAAGAGTTCCACCACTCCGGACTGGATGATGTACATCTCCGTCCCGATCTCGCCTTCCGAGAAGATGATGTCCCCCATCGGGTGCGTCGCCACGTAGCGTTCGAACGGGTTGCGGCCGCCTCCCGCCCCGGACGACTTGAAGACCGCTTTCACGCGAGCCCCGAATCGGAAAAGCGAAAAGTGCCGCCCGCGCTGTCCACGGCCAGACGCACGCTCACGCCGAGCGGGAGCGTCCGGGGAGCTTCCAGGTGGCCGGCGGGCAAGCCCGCGACGACCGGAAATGGCGAGGCGTGGAATCGGTCCCGGAGGTATTCCCGGACCGCCTCCGACGACTCCTCGCGTCCCGGCAACACGGATCCGATCACCATTCCTCGCAGGTCTTCCAGCGTACCCGAGCGCTCCAGCTGGGTCAACAGACGGTCGAGTCGGTAGACCGGCTCGGCGACATCCTCCCAGAAGAGGATCCGATCGGCGCCCGAAACCGCTTCGCCCGTGCCCGCCAGAGAGGCGAGGAGAGACAGGCAGCCGCCGACCAGGACGCCCTCGGCGACTCCCCCGGCGATCACGTTCTCGGGAGAGATGCGGTGCTCGGCCGGTGTCGCGCCCGTCAGGACGGGCTCCCAGTCGAGCGCCCCTCGGCGGCCCATCTCGACGGCGACCATGGGTCCGTAGAAGGTCACGAGAGAGCCGTGTTTTCCGACGAACGCGAGGAGAGCCGTCAGGTCGGAGCCGCCCAGGTGGATCTTCGGGTGCGCCCGGACCTCCGCAGGATCGAGCAGGCCCAGAACGCGCGAAGCGCCGTACCCCCCGCGCGCGAAAAAGATCGCGTCGATCGAGCCGTCCGTCAGAAGACCGCGGTACCCTTCCGCCCGCTCGGCGTCCGTGCCGGCCAGAAAGCCATGCCTCCGGGACACGTTGGCCGCCAGAACCGTCCGGTAACCGAGCCCCTCGATCTCCCGGACGCCGGCGGCGAGCCGCTCGGGATCGACCGGACCCGACACGGCCGCAATCCCGATGCGGCCCCCCGCCCGAAGTCGTCGAGGCCGCGCAAGCTCCATGTGGGCACAGATTTTAAGCGAGCCGCACCCCCGCGGCGAAAACGCTCTCGGGACCTTCTTTCCCTCGACCTGGCGTGAGATGCCTCATCATCGACGCGGTGAGGAGGCAAGGCGCACCCGATGGGTCACCGCACCGCCCGCGCAAGCGCGTCCCCGGAGGGAGCACGGGCGACTAGTGACCCCGAGCGGGCCGGTAAGCCGAATTCTGTTCCCCGGTTGCCCGGGGCCGCGATCATTCCTCTAGACCCGGGGTCGCCCCCGGATTCCAGCAGCCGACCCGGAGACGGTCCGCGCAAGCGCGGAACGGGACGGGTACCCTCCGTCTCCCTATTTGGCCTTGCTCCGCATGGGGTTTACCCTGCCCCCGGCGTTGCCGTCGGGGCGGTGCGCTCTTACCGCACCGTTTCACCCTTACCGTCCGCCCCGCGAAGGGCGGAAGGCGGTTTAATTTCTGTGGCACTTTCCTTCACGTCGCCGCGACCGGGGATTA